>JAYUCN010000064.1:0-15862 GCA_043740335.1 Planctomycetota bacterium | reverse complement strand
ACGACTTCGTGGGCGAGCCGATCGGCAGCAACGGCGTCGCTGTACTCGAGTGCCATGTGCTGCCACGTGAGCGCATCGATGTCGGCGGGCCACTGCGTGGACATGGCCTGGCAGACGGACTCGACCAATTCACGGTGGTCCGAGCGGGAGGCAACCCATGCGCGCAATCCGAACAGCAGCGGGTCGGGATCACCCGCCATGCTCGCCTCGTTGATGCGGGCCTCGGCCTCCTCGTAGGCCTCTTCGTGGCCCGCGTCCTCGGCCCACATCACGCGGTCCAAGGCAAGGACGAACTTGTCGACGGGATCGGCGCTCGCGCGCAGCTCGTCGACTTCCCCGGCGTCGAAGAACGCGCGCTTCTGGTTCGCCTTGCGCTCGATGAGTTGGAGGCCCCGGTGGCGATCGGTGGCGGCGGCATGCTGCGCGAGCAGGGCCGCAGCCGGCGCGTAGTCTTCCTCGACAACCATGGTCACGAGGCACGCGAGGGAGCCGTCGCTGGGGTCGAGTTGCATTGCCCGATGGAGTTGCTGCGAGGCGCCCGCGACATCCTGCCTGCGGGCGAAGAAAGCCTGGTAGGCGCCCTGCCGGAGTCGGTTGGCTTCCTCGCGAAGTTCCTCGAGTCGGGCCTGCTCGATGTGTGGCATTTCCAGCACGAGCTTCGTCCCGAGGCCGAGCAGCGCCGGTACCGTGATCGCGAGGACTGCGGCCAGCGCCGCTTTCCACGGTTCGTGACGCACCCACCGTCTCAATCGCTGGAAGCGCGACAGTGGACGGGCCGCCACTGGCCGGTGCTCGAGGAAGGCGAGCAGGTCGTCGGCCAGGGCTGCCGCCGATGCATAGCGATGCTCCGGTTCAGGCGACATCGCCTTGTGCACGATGTTGGCGAGGTCGGTCGCGATCTCGACCCGACTCGTCAGTGGTGGAATGCGGCCGGCTTCGAGCTCCTGCACGAGTCGAGCCAGGCCGTGATGCTGCAGCGGTTGGGCGCGGGCGAGCACTTCATAGAGCGTGATGCCGAGGCCGTAGACGTCGGTGTGTGGCCCGAACGACTTGTCGTCGCGGCGCAGCTGCTCCGGTGCCGAGTAGATCGGCGTGCCAGCGAAGGTGCGCGTGTGCGTCAGCACGAGGTCGATCTCACGAACGACACCGAAGTCCGCCAGCAGCGGCGTGCCACAGCGACGCACGAGCACGTTCGATGGCTTGATGTCGAGATGCAGCAGACCGGCTTGGTGAACGTGGTGCACGGCGAGCGCGATGTCGTGCATCACGCGAACGAAGAAGGTCACGGCCGTCCCTTCGAACCGCGCGTGGGACTCGACCGGCGTCCCGAGCACCTTTCGGATGACGGCAAGGTCGTCGTCTTGCGGCGGTGCTGGCAGCGCTCGCAGGATGGCGGCCAGTGTGAGTCCGTCGATCCACTCCATGGCAATCACGACGTTGTCGCCGATGTCGACGATGTCGTGGATCGCGACGATATTGGGGTGGGAGACGCGAGCCATGGCCCGTGCCTCCTGGGCCAGACGCTCCTGGGCCCGTTCGTGACCACCCAGCCACTTCGGCGCGATCTTGAGGGCGACGTAGCGACCCAACGCTTCGTGGCGCGCGAGGTGGACCGTGCTCATGCCACCTTGGCCGATCTCGCCGAGAACGGCGTAGCCCGGAATGCGCAACGCTGGCGGCGACTCCGCGGGCGTTTTGCGCGACAACTCATCGAGCATCTGCGGCAGCAGCTGCCGCACCTCCGGCGGCGCCAGTTCCGCTGCCGAAAGGGAAATGGTCCTGCCGGCCGCGACGTCGGCCGCAAGGCGCGCTCGCAGCTCGGCGTGCCGAGCCTGGTTGCTCTCCGGGTTTTCTTCCGACATGCGCGAAGGAGACTCGATCGACGAGCATCAGCATAACACTGCGCGCCGCCGCGTCCGCCAGGTGTCCGCCCGGCTACCCGATTCTCGGCAGACCGCGCAGCAACAGGATGACGAGCATGGCGTAGGCGACGCCTGAGAGCATGAGCGGAACGTCGCGGAACAGGAGGCGCGCCGGGTCGCCGCCCTCGCTCTTCCGATAGACGAGGAACAGGTATCGGAACACGCCGTAGGTGACGATCGGGACCGTGTACATCAGGTTGTACGTGCCGTGTCGGTCGAACGTCTCCTTGCTCACGGTGTAGAGCGCATAGGTGAGGATGCTGAGCGCCGCGAGCGGGCCGATCATCATGTCGAGGAACGACGCCGAGTAATCGGACATCGTCGCCCGCGTCTGACCCGTGGCCTCGGTCTGGCGGTGCAGCTCCTCGTAGCGCTTGCAGAACGCCAGGAACAGCGCGAAGAAGAACGTGCAGAGCTGCAGCCAGTGGGATGCCTCGACGCCGATCGCCGCGGCTCCTGCCTGCACGCGCAGCTGGAAGCCGAGCGCGATGCACATGCAGTCGACGATGACCAGTCGCTTCAGGAAGAACGAGTAGGCGACGTTCAGCACCAGGTAGGAACCGGGCCAGATCACGAACCACCTGCTGTTCTGCATCGGGACCAGAGCCCCGAATCCAGCGCTCAGGAGTAGCGTGACCACGATCAGCACCCTCGCGGATGCAACGGGCAAGCGGCCCGACGCGATCGGGCGCAGGCGCTTCTTCGGGTGTCGAGCGTCCTCCTCGCGGTCGAGGATGTCGTTCTGCAGGTAGATCGAGCTGGCCGCCATGCAGAACGAGGCGAACGCCGTCCCCGCTGCCACCCACGCTGCTGCATCGAAGGCGAGCTTCGTGAACAGGAGCGGAACCAGCACGAGCAGGTTCTTGACCCACTGGTGCGGGCGAAGTGCTTCGACGAAGGGCGGCATCATGTGCGAACCATCATTGACTGCAGCATCACGAAGGCAAGCGCGCCGCGAACGTTTCCGTCGGGGTCAGCGGCGCTCGTTCCCGACCGCGAGTCTGCCCTGCAGCACACGACCGTGCTCGACGATCTGTTCCTCCCACTGATCGACATGCGCAGCCGCGCGCACTGCCTCGAGCTTCGGCAGTGCGTCACCCAGCAGCTCGCGCGCCTTCGCCGCATCGCCAGCCGCCGCGGCCAGCTCGGCTGTGCGCACGCATGCGAATCCCCACGGCAGAACGTACCACGGGTCCTGCGGGTCCTTGGCGACGTCGTCGCGCAGGGTGTCCATGACGTTGCCGTACTGTTCGACGGCACGATCGCAGTAGCTCGCGGCCGTACTTGCATCCACCCCAGGCGCAGCACCCACGCACTGCCACGCGAGATGCAAGCAGTCTCCGGCGCGTCTGCAGGCGTACCAGGTCGACCTCGCCGCCAGGATCTGATCGGCTGCCGCTGCGGTGGCGGCATGGTCACCGCGCGCGGCCGCGAGCTTCGCCTCGAGCCACCCTGCTTCGACCAACAACTTGTCCGACACGGGCTTGTTCCGTTCGATCGCCTCGCGAGCGAAGACGAGATTGCGCGCGGCCATGGTGCACTCGCCGGCGGCAAGGTGCCAACGGGCGAGGCTGCAGCAGACCAGGGCGAGGAGATCCTGGTCCAGGCGTTCGCGGGTTCGCGCATCGGCCGGCAGGTCGGCCTCGACGGTCCGCCAGCAGGCGCCCGCGTCCTTGCCCAGGGACTCCGCGATGCCAGCCTCCATCGCCAGCAGCAGCCAACGCGGCTGGCGTCCGACATCGACCGTCGGTGCGATGCGTTCGTTGACCGCGGTTGCACGTGCAGCGCAGGTGGCGGCTTCGTCGAGGTCCACGCGTCGGAAACGATCCCAGAGGACCTGCGCGAACCCGCGCAGGCTGCTGCAGAGGCCGGCAAGACGGCTCGGGTCTTCGGGGAAGCGCAGCACCATGGCATCGGCCTGCGCGATCGCGCGGCGAAACGCGGCGTCCGATTCGGCGAACGCACCGACGTAGTTCTGGAAGATGCCCAGGTCCCGCGACGCCCTGGCGAGGTACTCCTGTGGCTGCAATCGCTGCGGCTGTTCGAGCAGCCAGGCATCTGCCGCCTCAACAGCCGCCTGCATGTACTGGATCGCCATGGGCCGGTTGTTGAGCGACCAGGCGCATCGGCCTTGTTGTCGACGGATCAGGGTCGTGAGGCGACCTCGATCCGTGCTGACCCTTGGCAGGTCCGACTCGGCCAAGGCCAGCAAGGCTTTGGCTTCGTCGTACCTGCGGAGGTCGGTCAGTTGGGTCGCCAAGGTGACACGAGCTTGCGCATGATCATCGGCGAGTTCCGCGATCTGTGGGTGGTCGGCGCGCAGGGCATCGAGCACCTGCAGACTCTGGCGCATGCCCGCGAGGCTCCCTTCGCCGGGATGGTCTTCGAGGGTGTTCGCGGCCTCCCCCAACACCGCTGCATAGGACCGCCCGTACGTCGCTGGTGCGATTGCTGCGCAAGCTGCCAGGTGGGTCGCCGCAGCCGCCAACTTCGGGTGCGCAGCGGCGTGGTTGCCCGCCAGAGCGAATGCGCGTCCCTGTTTGCGCAAGGCCTCGCCGAGCAGGCCGCGGTTGACGATGCTCTCGGGTGCGGCGGCATGCAGGGCCTCAGCTTCGGCGACCGCCTCTTCGGCACCGCTGGCAGCGTGCGTCGTCTCCCCGAGCAACAAGTGCACCTGCGAGATCGCCAGCAGAGCGTTGCAGCGGCCGGCGCGCAGGCCTGGGTCCGTCGGTCGGTCCTGCAGGAAGCGATCGTAGAACGACAAGGCGTCCTGGAGCAGTGCCCGGCGCGCACCATCGCTCTGCGGCGCCTCGCGCAGTTGCGGATCGGTGGCGCGGGCGAGCAACCGGGCGACGACCGCGGTAGCGTCGGCGAAGCTCGCGGCCGCCGCCTTCTTGGCATCGGCCACCTCCGTTCCGGCGGCCCTGCCGTAGTGCAGGGCCATGCCGAGGCCGATGCCGAGGATCAGCGCCGCGCCGCCGATGGTGGCGACCAGCGCGCGGTTGCGCCGCACGAACTTCCGCAAGCGGTAGGTGGTCGAGGGCGGCCCGACCGAGACGGGTTTGCCCTGCAGGTGTCGTTCGACGTCGGCGAGCAGGTCCGTGACTGTCGCGTAGCGTTCGCTGCGTTCGCGCGCGAGGGCCTTGAGCGTGATCCAGTCGAGATCGCCGCGCAACTCGGCGACCAGTTGACGACGCTGCGACGACGGCATGGCGATGGTCGCGCTCGTCGACGTCGTCACGCGAGCGCTCGGACGCACTGGCTCGGTGTCCGTCGCCGACGCCCCCTGCGTCCACGGCAACACGCCCGTGAGCAGTTCGTAGAGCATGACACCCAAGGCGAAGATGTCGGCGCGCTCGTCGACTTCGGCGTTACGACCGGCAGCCTGCTCCGGGCTCATGTAACCAGGAGTGCCGATCACGCGTCCCGCATCCGTGCGCGGTCCCGCTGCGTCGTCCGACGCGAAGAGCGCCTTGGCGATGCCGAAGTCGATGATCTTCGGCATGGGGCCGTTGTCGGTGTCGACGACGAGCACGTTTGCCGGTTTCAAGTCGCGGTGCACGATGCCGCGCTTGTGCGCATGTGCGACGCCGCGGCAGAGCTCGATGAAGAGGTGCAGGCGATCCCGGCAGGGCAATTGCCGCGCTTCGCAGTAGCTGCGGATCGGCACTCCGTCGACGTATTCCATGACGAAGAACGGGCGCCCGTCGGGCAGCTCGTCGGCGTCGAAGACCTGGGTGATCGCCGGGTGGTTGAGTGCTGCGAGCAGCTGGCGCTCGGCGGCGAATCGACGCAGCGTCTTCTGATCGCCGGCACCCGGTCGCAAGACCTTGATCGCGACCTGTCGCACGACCGGGGTCTCTTGTGCACACAGGAACACCATGCCGAAGGCGCCTGCGCCGAGCCGGCGGATGACGCGGTGGCCGCCGATGTCCGTCGCGGCTTCGTCCTTGTCGGTTGGATACGTGCTGTCCAGCAGGCCTTCGGCGCCACCGAGATCGGCTGCAAGTTGCCGCAGCGACGCCGCGTGCTGTGGGTGCTCGGCGACGAGTACCGCGAGCACCCGATGGCGTACCGGACCGGTCGCTGCCAACAGTTGCTCGGCCGCCCGATCCGCCAGTACGTCGGGCAACTCGGCGTGACTCTGGTCACCTTCGGTCATGGCACGATGATGGCTGCCAGCAGTCGGCATCGGCAGCCCCGGCCCGATGGCTGGCGATGGCTGAGGTATCTCGGGTATCTCGACGTCATTGCAGGTTCCAGCGATCGACGTCGACGCCGCGCCGACGCAGTTCGCGGACCAGTTGCAGCATCGCCCTGGCCAACAACTGGCGCGTCGCCGCTTCGGTGCGCGACATGACTTCGGCGATGACGCGGTGCGGCAGGTGTACTAGCTTGGCCAACGTGATGACCTCGCGATGTTCCTCCGCGAGCACGGCAAGCGCATCGCGCATGGCGGCGGCCGTTTCGTTGCCGATCGCATCCTGGCTCGGCGTCAGCAAGTGTGCGACCGCGGCGAAGGAGTCCTCGAAGGGTGCGGCTTCTTCGCGATCGACGTCGCGCTTGTCGCTGTGCAGGCGGCGATGCCGTTCTCGTACCTTGTTGAAGGCGGCCGTGAACAGCCAGGCCCGGAAGCGATCCTCGCCCTGGAAGTCGAACTTGTCGCGGGCTGACAGCAGTTCGCGACACACGGACTGCACGACGTCCATGCTCGACTCGCGAGCGCGCAAGGCGGCGCCCAACCGCGCGTGCACGAACGCGTGCAGCTGCGGCAGGTAGCGCTGCAGCAGCAGATCGAGGGCGTCGCGGTCGCCCTCGGTAGCCTGGTCGAACAATCGTGCGTTCTCGTCGCGCACGCGACGAAGGTAACCGAAACCCCAGGACTTTCGTCACGGCCTGACGGCGGTTGCATTTGACGTCGGCAGTAGGGCGGCGCAGCTGCGTCATGCCCTTCTGACCCTCGATCCTCTGCCCATGACTCTTCCTTCGCACCGTTCGTTCATCGCCGTCGCCCTGCTCGCCTGCCCGTTGGCTGCGCAGTGCGATCCCCAGTGGCAGCCAGGCGACCCGCTGGCCTACGCCAGCGGCAGCGTGGGGGGCATGACCACCTGGGACCCCGACGGGGCGGGACCGATGGGGCCGCAGCTCGTGGTCGGCGGCAGCAACTTGCTCGCCGGTTCGATGGTCTCGAAATCGATCGTCGCCTTCGACGGCACGCAGTGGCTGCCGTTGGGCACGCCACCGGCCGGATTCGTCACCGCGGTCGGGCAATACAACGGGCTGCTCGTCGCGAGCTTCAGGAACGGCTCTGGCATCAGCACCCTCGCCAGCTGGAATGGCACAGCTTGGCAGACGTTGGTCGGCGTCGGCGGCACCGTGAAGACGATGGCAACCTACAACGGCGATCTCATCATCGGCGGGTCCTTCGCCGCCGTCACCGGCGTCGCCGCCAACAACATCGCCCGATGGGATGGAACTTCGTGGTCGCCGCTCGGCAGCGGTGTCGTCGGGGACGTGCGCGCTCTTGCGGTGTACTCCAACCTGCTCCATGTCGGTGGCAACATCACCCAGGCGGGCGGCGTGTCGGTCGGCAATCTCGCGGCCTGGAACGGCAGCAGCTTTGCCGCGACGGCGTCGTTCAATGGCACCATCGAAAAGCTCGGCGTCTACAACGGTGTCGCGATCAACAGCTCGCGCCTGATTGCCGCCGGTTCGTTCACGAGCGTTGGCGCGGTCGCGGCTCAGCACATCGCCCGCTTCAGTCCCGCCACGATATCTTGGTCGGCGATCGGCGCTGGCTTGCCCGGCACGACGTGCACGGCCCTCTTCGTGGTCGACACCGGCTTGAGTTACGAACTGACCGTCGGCGTCGACAATCCTGGCTCGCCGCAGAAGGTCTGGAACACCCAGGCGTCGCTCTGGATTCCGCTCGGGTCGGTCACCGACACGACGGGCGATGTGACGCCGTCGTCGCTTTCGTACTTCGGCGGCCGATACATGCTCGGACTCGTGCAGGCGAGAGTGGCGGTGCGCAAGTTCCTGCCTGCGTTGGCGGACTGGACACCCTTGTTCGGGCGCGGCATCGACAACAACGTCTACGCGGTGCAGGGCGTCGGCAACGACATCGTGATAGGCGGCGCGTTCCAGACGATTGCGGGCGTGACGATGAACGGCATCGCGCGCGGCACGAGCAACGCCTGGCAGCCGCTCGGCGCGGGGGTCAGCGGCGGCTTCGGTGTGTTCGCCCTGACGACGTTGTCCAACGGTGACGTGATCGCTGGCGGCAGCTTCACGACCGCCGGTGGCTCGGCGGCGAGCAACGTGGCGCGCTGGAACGGGACCACCTGGGCACCACTCGGGACTGGCACCAACGGCACGGTCTACGCGTTGCGCACGTTGGTGAACGGCGACGTGGTGGCCGCGGGCAACTTCACCCTTGCGGGCGGCATCGCCGCCAATCGTGTGGCGCGTTGGAACGGATCCAATTGGCAGCCGCTCGGCACGGGAACGAGTGCGCAGGTCAACGCTCTCGCCGTGATGTCGAACGGCGACCTCGTCGCCGGTGGCAACTTCCTGACTGCGGGTGGCATCGCTGCCAATCGTGTGGCGCGTTGGAACGGCACGTCATGGGCGCCGCTGGGCAGCGGCCTCGACAATGCCGTCTTCGCGCTCGCGGCGATGCCGAATGGTGATCTCGTCGTCGGCGGTCACTTCAGCACTGCCGGCGGTGTCAGCGCGGGACGCATCGCGCGTTGGAACGGCAGTGCGTGGTCGCCGGGTGTGTCGCTGTTCGGTCCGAACGGTGACGTCTTCGCCCTGGCCGCGCTGCCGGACGGCGATCTCATCGCCGGTGGCGTGACGTGGCAGTGGGGCCTCGGGGGCATCTTCGGCCTCACGGTCACCAACCTGGCGCGCGACTACGATTCGACGGGACTCAACTGGAGTGGGCTCCCGCTCGATGGCCTGGCCGTCTACGGCGCCACGACGCTGGCCAACGGCGACCTGATCGTGGTCGGCGACTTCCAGAAGGCGGGCGGCCTTGCTGCTGGCAACGTCGCGCGCCTGGCGGCCACGTGCCCGGCGCAGGCCGTGCCGTACGGTGCTGGCTGCACGGGTTCGGGTGGTCCCAATGTTCTGACGGCGACCCAACTGCCGTGGACCGGCAGCACGTTCCGCGGTCGCGCGACGGGCATGCCGGCGATCGGGTTCGCCGTGGCGGTCACAGGCTTCGCTGTAATCTCGCTGCCGATCCTCGCCGTGTTGCCGCAGGGACTGCCGGGCTGCAATGTGCTGGCCTCGCCGGATCTGTTGGATGTCGTCATGACGAGCGCCGGCAGTGTCGCGAGCCAACTGGTATTGCCAGACACGGTTTCTCTCGCGGGCCAACTTCTCTACCACCAGGTCGCACCGTTCGCGCTCGATCTGGTTGGCAGTGTGACGGAGATCACGAGCACGAATGGGCTCTTGCTCACGATCGGCACGTTTTGATCGCGCAGTCCCGCCTCATCACGCCAGGGATGTTGCCGCGACGCGGGGCGGCGGCTCGAGGCGGTGCGTTGGGTGAAGAGAACGGCGGGCTCCGTTGGGCATGGCGAAACGTGGGCAACGTCGCTGCGACGTTCCGCCGGCCGTGCCCGGGCGATAGCCTCTCGCCCCACGATCATGACGGGTGCCCGCACGCAAGGTCTCGACGGCGTCTTCCGACCGCGCTCCGTCGCCGTCGTCGGCGCCAGCCGGCGAGTCGGCTCCATCGGCAGGCAGGTGGTGTCGAACCTGATCGCGGGCGGCTTCCAGGGTCCGGTGTATCCGGTCAACTTGCGCGCCGAGGTCGTGCTGTCGGTGCCTGCGTACAGGTCCGTACGAGCGATCCCGGGACCGGTCGACCTTGCGGTGCTCGTTGTGCCGCCGGAGGCCGTTCTGGAGGCCGCCGAAGCATGCGGCCGCAAGGGCGTGAAGGGGCTCGTGGTCATCACGGCCGGGTTCCGCGAGATCGGCGGGGTCGGCATCGAGCGCGAAGAGAAACTGCGCGCGATCGCGAAGCGCTACGCCATGCGCGTCGTCGGCCCGAACTGCATGGGCATCATCAACACGGAGTCCGCGTTCGCGTGCAACGCGAGCTTCTCGGCGACGCAGCCGCCGGCCGGCAGCGTGGCGATGGTGTCGCAATCGGGGGCGCTCGGCGAAGCGATTCTCGCCGACGCGGCGCAAGCCGGCCTTGGCGTGGCCATGTTCGCATCGGTCGGCAACCGCGTCGACGTCACCGCTGCCGACCTCGTCGCCTACTGGGGAGAAGACGACGCGGTGAAGGTCATCCTGCTCTACCTCGAGACGGTGGGCGAACCACAGGAGTTCGTGCAGGTCGCGCGCGCAGTGGCGCGCAAGAAACCGATCATCGCCGTCAAGTCCGGGCGCAGCGATGCGGGCGCGATGGCTGCCAGTTCGCACACGGGTTCGATCGCCGGGGCCGATGTCGCTGCCGACACGCTGCTGCAGCAGTGCGGGGTGCTGCGAGTCGACAACTTCCGCGACATGTTCGCGCTGGCGCGCGCGCTCCTGCATCAGCCACTGCCGTACGGACGCCGCATGGCGCTCGTGACGAATGCCGGCGGACCCGGCATCCTCGCCACGGATGCGATCGTCGGCCTCGGCATGGCGATGTCGCTGCTGTCCGCGGCCAGCGCGAAGGCGCTCCGCAGGGTGTTGCCGACTGAAGCCAGTCTTCACAATCCCATCGATCTCATCGCCTCGGCCGACGCGGCGCGGTACCGAGCCACCTTGCGTATCGTCGCCAAGGATCCTGCCGTCGATGGGCTCGTCGTACTCTTCGTGTCGCCGATCATGATCGACGCGGCGGCGGTCGCACAGGCGATCGTCGACGAGACGCGCCACTTGCAGAAGCCCGTGCTCGCCTGCGTCATGGGTCGCCAGCGCGGCGACGAGGCGCATCAGATCCTGCATCGTGCCGGGATCCCGGTGTTCCGCTATCCGGAGGACGCCGCGACTACGCTGCGGCTCATGTGTCGCCGGGCGAGCTGGCTCGCGCGCCGTCCCGTGAAGGTGCCGAAGTTGCGGGTCGCCAAGGCAGTCGCGGCGCGCGTGTTTCGCGCGCACCGAGGCGTCGAGTGGTTGCCGGCGGCGGCCGTCGAAGCGATCCTGCGGGCGTACGGAATCCCGTTTGTGCCGAGCCGGCGTGTGCGCGATCCGGGCGATGCGGTTGCAGCCGCGCACGAACTCGGGTTTCCGGTCGTCGTGAAGGCAGAAGCAGCGGGTCTGCTGCACAAGAGCGAGCATCACGCCGTGCGCATCGGCTTACGTTCCAGTGACGAGGTGTTCGCCGCGGCGCAGGATCTCGTCGCGCGGTTGCAGCCGAAGTTCGAAGGGTTGTCGCTGCACGTGCAGGCACATGCGGAAGGGCACCGCGAGGTGCTGCTCGGCATGACGCGCGATGCGCGCTACGGTCCGCTGTATGCGGCCGGACTCGGCGGTGTGCAGGTCGAACTCATGCGCGACGTCGCTGTGCGTGTGGGCCCGCTCGACGGGCGTGACCCGCAGGAGATGTTCGCCGGGCTCAAGGGCAGTGCGCTGCTCGGTGCGTTCCGCGGGGAACCGGCTGCGCATGTGCCGGCCGCGATTGATGCGCTGCTGCGCCTGCAGCAGCTCGTGCACGACTTTGCGCAGATCCTCGAGGTCGAGGTCAATCCCTTCATTCTCGCCAGTCGGGGTCGCCGCAGCGTGGCCGTGGACGGCCGCATGCGCGTGGAGCTGCGATGACCGGAGTGCACCAAGCCCTGCGCTTCTCGTTGGTCGTGCCCATCTACAACGAAGAGGAGAACGTCCAGGACCTGCTCGCCGAAGTGGAGGCGGTGCTGGTGCCGCACGGGCCGTTCGAAGCCGTCGTCGTTGACGATGGCAGCAAGGACCAGAGCCTGCAGCGCATGCAGTCGTGGAAGCTGCAGCGCGGTGCGCAGTGGTTGCGCATCGTCACGCTCGTCCAGAACAGCGGCCAGAGTGCCGCCGTGATGGCGGGCGTCGAGCAGGCGCGAGCCGAGGTCATCGCGACGATCGATGGCGACATGCAGAACGACCCGCGCGACATTCCAGCGATGCTGGCCAGGGTCGAAGCGGGCGAGGTCGATGCCGTCTGTGGCGTTCGCCGCAAGCGACAGGACTCGTTCACGCGCCGCGTTTCATCAAGGATCGCCAACGGCGTGCGCAACTGGCTCACGGCCGATCGCGTCACGGACGCTGCCTGTGGCATCAAGGTCATCCGGCGCGAGTACTTCCTGCGAGCACCCAGGTTTGTCGGCATGCATCGGTTCATGGCGACCCTCGTGCGCTACCTCGGCGGCAAGGTCGCCGAGATGGACGTGAACCACAGGCCCCGCGCCGCCGGCACCGCGAAGTACGGGATCGGCAACCGCATCTGGAAAGGACTGCGCGACTGTTTCGCGATGCGCTGGTTGCGCAGCCGTGTCCTCATGCACCGTGTGAAGGAGGAGTTCTGATGCTGGCGAACGTGATGGATGCGGCTCCGCAGGGCGTGCCCTGGTACTGGTACGTGATCGGCTACGGCGGCCAGATCGTCTTCGGCTCCCGGTTCTACGTGCAGTGGCTTGCCAGTGAGAAACACAAGCGCAGCGTGATGCCGGTGGTCTTCTGGTGGCTCAGTCTGGTCGGCGGCCTCATGTCCTTGGCCTATGCCGTCTACATCGAGCAAGGGCCGTTCATCATGGCGAACATCGGCGGCCCACCGATCTATGCGCGCAACCTCTATCTGATCCACAGGGCCCGGCGGGCACCGCCGGGCGCGCCGAAGGCACCCCGGGGCTGATCGTCGGGGCAGCTCGTTCCCCGCCAGTCGGCACGCCTGCACACGGCTTTTTGCCGCGTTCCCTCGCGACCGTGGGACAGGAGCTGGCTAGTTTCTCGGGCGTGTTCGCACGCGCCTTGATCCTGCTGCTGCTGACGTTGGTGGGTTGCTGGCCGGTCTGGAGCGTGGCCGACTGGGACGGGACCGAGGGGCGACGCGTGCAGATCGCGCTCGAGATGTCGCGCAGTGGCGACTGGATGGTGCCGACGCTGGGCGGGCAGGCCACCTGGGCCAAGCCGCCGCTGCACTACTGGCTGCTGGGTTCGTTGGCGCGGTGGCTCGGTGACAGCTTCCTGATCCTTCGACTGCCGTCCGTGCTGAGCGCCTTCGGCGCAGCCTTGCTCGGCGGAGAACTGTTGCGTCGTTACTTTGGCAGCCGGGCCGGGTGGTTGGTCGCGCTCGGCATCCTGTGTGCCCCGATCGTGCTGAATTCGTGGCCGACTGCCGAGATCGATCCGCTGTTTGCCAGCCTCACGGCCATGTCGCTCTGGTGCCTGGCGACGGGCGTGGCGCGCGAACGCCGCTGGCTCGTCGTCGCGTCGGGACTGCTGGGCGGGCTCGCGCTGCTGCAGAAGGGACCGCCCTACTTTCTGTTCGCGTTCGGGGCCTATCTCGTCTGGTGGCGGCGTCGTGGGCTGACCCTGCTGCCGCTGCACCTGCTGCCGATGCTGCTGATAGTCCTCGCCTACTATGCGCCACTCTGGCTCTGGCGCATCGCGCCTGGCGAGATGCTGGCCGTGGCGAACGAGGAGTCCGTGGGGCGCATCGCGCTGTTCGAGTGGGAGCAGGTCACGTCGACTCCGTCGTACTGGCTGCGGGCGATCCTGGTGCAGGTGCCCTTCGTGTTCTGGTGCTTCTGGGAGTGGCGGGGCGCGCGCGACGCACGCATGGATGCTGGCGACCTGACGCTGCGCATGTGCAGCGGTGCTTGCGTTGTCGCCATCGGAATCCTGACGTTCTTTCCGGGGCGGCCGACGCGCTACATCCTGCCCAACGTGCTCCTGTTCACGTTCGCGGTCGCGCCCGCTGTTGCCCATTTTTCGACCCATCGCGGCTCGCTGCCGACGCTGGCTCGGCGCAGTCTGATCGCGGTCGCCGTGATCGGTGCATTGGCGCTCGTTGTCCTGCCCTTCGTGCCGCAGGTCGGCCCCTCGGCGTTGGGGCTGGCGCTCGTCGTTGCCCTAGCACCGTCTCTCGTGCGGACGCCGGCGCGACTGGTGGCGTTTTGTCTCGTGTTGCCGCTCGTCGCCGCCTGGACGGTCGGGCTCGAACGCACCATGCATTGGCAGGAAGGCCCACGGTCGCGTGCGTTGGCGGGGCAGACTTTGCGTCGCGAACTCGTAGCCTTCGGTGTCGGCGACGACTTGTCGACCCGCGGCCACGTCGACTCGGCCCTGCTGCTGAGCGCCGGCCTGCTGCCGCGCGGCGACGAATCGTCACGAATCCAGCCGACGACGCGTTGGTTGTTGGACGAACTAGGCAGCGCGCCGAACGGCTCGCCCCCCGACTACGTCGAGCGACTGCGCATCTGTCTGCCCTTCAAGTTCTTCTCCGTCAGGGAACGCGTGGAATAGGCGCAGTGACTTCCGTTCTGCTCGTGAGACTTTCGGCGATGGGCGATCTCGTCCAGGGGCTGGGCGCAGTGGAAGCCTTGTCGCAGGCTCGCCCCGACTGGCGGCTCACGTTCGTCACCCAGAACAGCTTCACTCCGCTGCTCGCAGGCTTTGCTGGCCTCGCTCGTGTGGTGCCCTTCGTACGGCGGGGCGGCTGGCAAGGAGTGCGGAGTCTGTGGCGCGAACTCCGGCTCGACCACTACGATTTCGCGCTCGACCTGCAGGGCAACTGGAAGAGCGCTGCAGTCGCCTGGCTGAGCGGAGCCAATCAGCGTCTTGGCATGGCGGCACCATTTCGTCAGGAGCCCTGGAGTCGCGTACTGTTGCGTCGCACCATCGCGCCGTCCGGGTCGCCGCACCCGGCGCGCACGGCCTGGGATCTCGTGCGCAGTCTGGCCCCCGACGCGCCGTTCCTGCCGCCCCGACTATCGGCGACTGTGTCGGAGATCGCCCGCGAGCAGGCGGCGCTCGAGGTTCTGGGTGTCGACTGGCGGCGGCCAGTCCGCGTCGTCGTCGTCACGGATCCACGCGACCCGCGGGCGCTTCGTCCCGATGTCGTCGAACTGGAGACCCGGCAATCGACGCTGCCAGTGCTGCACTTGATGGGGCCAGCGGAGGTTGGCCTCACCGCGGCGGTGGGTGTACCAACGCTGCGGCATGGCAGGGCGGAACCCCGGCGGCTGATCGCGCTCGGCCATCTCGTGGCGCGCACGGGAGGCGAGGTCGTCGGGCCAGACCAGGGCGCGATCCACGTCGTCGCAGCGGCCGGTGCAAACTGCCACGTGTTGTTCGGGGCCGAGGATCCGCGGCGAACCGCGCCACCGACAGGAACGGCGTTGGTGCACCCCGAGCCGCCTGCCTGCAGCCCGTGCCGCGCGCGGCATTGCCGGCATCCATCGGGCCCCGTCTGCATGGATTTCGGCGTCGCGGTTGGACGAGTCGTAGTGACCGACCTGCCCCGCTTCGGCGAACCCGGGGGTCGCCCGGCATGAGGCGCACCCAGTCCGCATTGTGCTGATGGTGACTGTCCTGCTTCGCTGGCCTGATGCGCCCTTCAATCGGCGCGATGTGCCAGCTTGATCCGATTCGGATGCTTCGCTTTCGCGAATCCCAACGAGTGGCGAAGATGCGCCAGACTACCAGCCAATGACCCAGCCTACCAACCTGCACGACGCCTCGATTCTCGACACGTTTCCCAATCCGAATCCGGAGCGCGATTACGAGATCACGTTCGACTGCCCGGAATTCACGTGCGTCTGCCCGATGACGGGCCAGCCCGACTTCGCGACCATCCGCATCCAGTACATCCCCAAGGAGAAGTGCGTCGAGCTCAAGAGCCTCAAGCTCTACCTCTGGAGCTTCCGCGACGAGGGTCACTTCCACGAGGCCGTGACCAACCAGATCCTCGATCAGCTTGTCGAGGCCACCCAGCCCCGCTACATGCGGGTCGAGGGCGA
>JAYUCN010000063.1:0-2607 GCA_043740335.1 Planctomycetota bacterium | reverse complement strand
TGGTCCAGTTGCGTAGCGCGACGTCGACGACCCGGAAGTAGACACCTGTCTGGTCGCCGTCGACCGCGACGATTGCGTCGCCACCCTCCTCCAGTGGGATCGTGCCCAGGTCCCAGACCGCATCCGCCGCGAGTTCGCGCGGCTCACTCGTGACGGTCGGATAGCCGGTCATGCGGACGGAGACCGTCCACGTGCCCGGCACCAACGCGCCGGATTCGAAGCGCCCGTCCGGTCCGGTGGCCGTGGCGCTCGCCGTGTCCTGCGTGCCCTGCTGTCGCGCCGAGACGATGGCATTCGGCAGCGGCTTGCCGCCGGGAGCCACGACGATTCCTGTGATGTGTGCTGTCGCCGGCAGCGAGCGGCGCATCGGCAAGTCGATCGTTGCGGAGGGATCAACTTCGGTCTGTTCCAGCTCCTCGAAGCCGCTTGCATGCACAGTGACGGACAGCGTTCTCCCTTCCGGACAGTTGGTCACCGAGAAACGACCCTCCGGATCGGTGCGCGCCGTGGCAAACCACGAAGGAGCACCGCTCGTAGCGTGGCACTGGAGGTGGGCCTCGGCGATCGGTGCCCCGGTTTCGTCGATGACCCGCCCCCGCAACTCGAGGCCGCGCGACAACAGGAGGTCGCAGTCGGTGGTCGTTCCCGCTTCGGTGTGCACACGTTGCTCTACCTTGCCGAAGTCCTCGTGTGTGGCCATGAGGACGATCTCGCCGGTTGGCAGGCCATTGAGCTCGAAGCACCCATCTTCTGCGGTGGACGTACGGTAGTGCGCGAAGTTCTCCCATTTGCCCACCTCGATCCTGACCTTGGCCGCGGGCGCGCCGGCCGCGTCGTGCACGATGCCATGGATCGCTGCACCCGGACCAAGTTCGATGCGCAGCGGTGCCGAGAGGTTCGCGGCGACTTCGCACATCCCCTGCCATGGCGCACGGCCGGTGGATCGCGCCGCGACCGGTTGTTTCCCTGGCGGCACGCCGATGGCGCGAAACCGCCCCTGGGCATCGGTGCGGACGAGCGCGGGCAGAGGCGGCGCGCCGTCGTCGGTCGGGAAGATTCCCGAGATCTTGCCGCTGCCGATGCACACGACGGCGCTGGCGATCGGCCCGCCCCGTTCGTCGACGACGAGTCCCTCCACGCTTCCCGCGGGCGGGCCGAGCTGCAAGCGGACCTCGGCCTCGTTACCGGGCTTGCCGAGCACGAACTTGAGCGGTGACGCGCAGTGGCCCTCGGCACGCGCGCCGACGAGCGTTGCGTGGAAAGCCCCGCGCACGGAGAACCGTCCATCGGCACCAGAGGTCGTCAACACTTCCGCGTCGACAGCCAGGGTCGCGAGCGGTGCCACCTCGATCAGGGCGTTCGGCACGGGCGCGCCCACGGCGTCGACGACGATGCCCGTCACGTGCAGGCCGACGACGAGTTCGTAGTCGAGTTCGGTGCACCTGCCGGCAACGATGTCAGCGGTTTCGGGGCGATGGCCAGGGTGGCCCCG
Organism: Planctomycetota bacterium; assembly: GCA_043740335.1. GTDB lineage: Bacteria > Planctomycetota > UBA1135 > UBA1135 > UBA2386 > DASVAL01. The sequence goes on along the minus strand of JAYUCN010000063.1, from coordinate 1,115 downwards.
ATCGGCGGCGACGGCGAGACGTCCAGGCGGCAGCGCCTCGAAGCGCACGGTTCCCGATGAGTCCGTTCGTTGGCGCAGTCCATCCACGCGCGCGTCGGCTCCCTGGCGTCGCACGATCATCGTCACACCCGCCGCGGGCGCCTTGTCGTCGCCGTAGCGAACGTGCACGACAAGCGTTCCTGTTGCTGATGTCGCTGATGTCGCAGTGCCCGCGGCCTCGCGCTGGGTCGACGTCTCGGGCAACGCTGCCGCAACCGCATCGCGCGGCACGCTCGATGTCTCGACGGCCGCCTGATCGGCAGCCTTGCTGGTCGCGTCAGGCTGACGCGGGACCGAGTCGCGCGTGGCCCAGAGTGCCAGTGCCCCGGTCACGGCCAGCATCGCGGCGATTGCCGCCACTAACTTGGTCTTCATCGTCATCGCGATCACTCCCATTCCCATGGTCGAAGCAACAGTCGCCGGCAACGCCGGCCCCGCCCACGGCAGTCCGTTCGTCCCCGCCGCGAACGGGACGAGTGGCAACAGCCACGCGCGCCGTTCCCCGCCGTGCTCGGCGTCGAGCCCTTCGCGCAAGAGTTGCAGCGCGCGCCGCAGCTGGTTCCACACCGTCGCCACGGGAAGCCCGAGGCGAGCCGCGATGCGGCGTGGTGGCAGCCCGTCGAAGAAGCGCAGCAGCACGACCGTGCGCATCGGCGCCGGCAACCGATCGACGGCCGCCACGAGCACGCGCCGTTGTTCCTCGCGTTGCATCAACTCGGCCGACGAAGGCACGACGTCCGCGTCTTCCACCTTGCCCTCGCGCCGCCGCCGCCTCTTCCGATCGCGTCGCAGGTTCGCCGCGACGTTGTGCACGATGCGCGCGAGCCACGAACGCGGCTGATCGACTCCGCCCCCGCCGTGACGCACAGCCTGCAGCCACGTACGCTGCACGACCTCGTCGGCCTCCTCGGCCAGCAGCGTGCGGGCGAGCAGCCGCACGAACGGCGCTTCGTCGAGCAGCCGTTGCAGGGCCGGAGCCGGATCGTTCGACATGCCATGCAAGGACACCGCCATGGGGCTTTCCTGTACTGGAGCACCGGGATTCGCGATGAGAACTGCCCACCCCGGTAGCGTCC
>JAYUCN010000062.1:0-2611 GCA_043740335.1 Planctomycetota bacterium | reverse complement strand
GACCTCGGTCTCCCAGACTGGGACAGCCTTGGATTCGACTTTGATCTTGGTCGGGTCGAGTTGGGCCATGGCGGCTCCTTCGTGGCGCTGACTGGAATGACGAGTCGGGTACTGAGGACGAGTACGGACGGGGCACTGCAACGAACCTGGGAACCCTTGGGCGTCGCCCCGGCGGCGATCGTTCGAGTCCCCGTTCGGTGCCGACGCAGACAACGGCGGCAGCCGCAGGTCGGTTCAGGAGAGGGGGCGCAAAGTAGAGCGAGAGCCCGGGTGCGTCGCAACCCCCAGCCCTGGCACGCACCTGGCAGGCGCGCAGCCGGTCCGGGGCCTGGATCCTGGGCATGCCCGCTAGCGTCTGGCCGGCCGGCCGCCGTTGAAAAGGGTCTCGGACTCCCACACTTCGGTGCGCAGTTTGGCCCGCTCGAGGGCTTGCAGGAGAAACTCGGCGCGGACCCTCTTTTCGCACAAGTTGCGTAGATCGGCCTGTACGTCGGGATCCTCGAACTTGCCGTTTCGTGTCGGCCCAAAGTCCGTGATCTTGGCCAGCCGGACCGCACCGTCAACCACCATCGGCGGCGACACGTTGTGCAGCGGCCCGGCGAGGGCGAACGTGGTGATGGCAGCCAGCTCGGGGGCGAGCGAGGTCGCCGACACTTCATCGAGGACGATCGCATCGGGGAAGCGGTCCGCCATTCGGCGGGCGTCGATGTCCTCCTCGCGCCAGGCAGCCGCCGCTCGTTGGGCCGTCGCGAGCGCATCGTTGCCGCGAAAGACGAGGATCGAGACGCGGGCCAGAGCCGGGTGCACGAAGTAGTCCTTCTCCCGCGCGTAGGTCTCGCGCAGCATGCGCGGCGTCAGGTAGAGGTTGGACTGCTTCTGCAACCGCATGCCCACGGCGAACTCTCGCGCGAAGTCCGCCATCTTGTCCACTCGCTGTTCACTCAGGAACGTCTGCCAGGTGCGGCCCTCCCGCTTCAACTCGCGGCTGAACTCCTGGTAGCTGCCCAGGTCGCGCAACTTCTCCTGCTCCTCCTTCTCCATCTCGTTCTTGAAGAACGTCTCGATCTGCTCGGGCGTGAAGACGCCGAAGGTCTTCGCGGCCTGCGCCATCCGGTGCTTGTCGATGAGGCCGTCGAGTTCGAAGCGGAAGATGTCCTCGATGTCCTTCGTACTGAGCGGGCGACCCTTGGTCGTCAAGGTGCGGATCTGACCGGCGGCGAGGGTGCGCAGCTCGCTGAGCATGATGGCCCCGTCGTTGACGGTGGCGACCACTTGGTCGACGACGAACAGGTGCCGTTCGGCAGGACGAGCGGGTGAAGGGTCCTGTGCCTGCAGCAGCGAGGCGTATGCGAGGAGCCCGAGGCCAGCGATGCGCATGATGCGGATCATGCATAGCGAGGTCGAACGCGGCAACGACGCGGTTGCAATCGACGACAGGCAGCCGTCTCCTTCGTCGATGGTCTCTCGCAGCGGTACGTGCATCGTGGTCGGCGCTTCGTCCGGCATCGGATTGGCGATTGCCAGACGGTTGGCGATCGCGGGCAGGAAAGTCGCCATGCTGGCTCGTCGCGAGCCCGAACTGCGGGCGATGGTGGCCACGACCAACGACGCGTTGGGGCGGGAAGTGGCGTTCGCCTACGTGCACGACGCTGCCGATGGCGATGCGGCCGAGCCGCTGTTCGCGCGCATCGAGCAGGACCTCGGCCCCGTCGACGAACTGCACTACGTCGCGGGCGTCATGCCGGCGGTGGCCATCGACGAGTTCGACCTCGGCAAGGATCGCCAACAGATCCTCGTCAACACGCTCGGCGCCATCGCCTGGGGGAACGCGGCGGCGCGCCGCTTCCTGCCGCGCAAGGCGGGCTGCATCGTCGGCGTCACTTCGGTTGCGCAGGACCGCGGTCGCGTTGGCCGCCCCGTCTACAATGCGAGCAAGGCCGGCATGGACACCTACCTCGAGGCGTTGCGCAACCGCCTCTGGCGGCATGGAGTGCGCGTGACGACGATCCGGCCCGGCTTCGTCGAGACGCCGATGACGGCGGGCCTGAAGCTGAAAGGGGCGATCGCGGCCGACACTGCGGCGGCGCTGATCCTGCGCGCGCGCGACCGCGAGCGGGCGATCGCCTATGTGCCCGGGAAGTGGCGGCTCATCATGTTCGTGATCCGCAACATCCCTTCGTTCGTCTTCCGCAAGCTGTCGATCTGAGTGCGAACGATGATGGAAGGCAACCGGACTTTCTCCGCGGCGATCGGTGCTCGACCATGACGACGATGAGTGCATTGCCCTGGCGCGACGAAGACGTGCGTGGCTTCGGCATGGCCGTCGGCGGTCCCGGTCGGGTGTTGCGGCCGACCACGACTGAGCAGATCGCCGACGCGTTCGCCGACGTGCAGGCGCGCGGCGGCTCGATCGCCTTGCGCGGGGCTGGCTGCAGCTACGGCGATGCCGCGACGAGCCGCGCCGGCCATGTGCTCGACCTCACGTGCATGAACCGCGTGCTCGCCTTCGATCCGGCCACCGGCATCGCCACCGTCGAGCCCGGTGTGACCGTGCGCGACCTGTGGCGCCACTCGATCGCCTACGGCTTCTGGCCCAAGGTCGTGAGCGGTA
>JAYUCN010000061.1:0-2622 GCA_043740335.1 Planctomycetota bacterium | reverse complement strand
GGCCATGCAACCTCTCTACGCACGGGCGCTGCGGAGAGGATTTTTTCAGTGCGAAATCATCAGGCTTGCCGCGGCATCCCGTGGCGCAGACTCCTAGTAGCGGATCCGGACCTGGTCGTACGTCACGGCACCGCTCGGGAGGTTCGGCCGCGCGTTCTCGAGGTGCGGCACCGGTGCGGACAGCCAGCGGCACGACTCGATCCCGAGGGCCAGCACGACGCAACCGAACCACAGACGTCGACGCCAGATTGGCGACAGACGATCACAGACCCAGCGGTCGAGCACCAGGGTCCACAGCACGGCAAGCGATGGGACACACAGCGCGCCGAGACGCGCATAGCCGAAAAAGAGCGCCACCGTGATGCCCTTCCCGAGCAGCCACAGCAGCCAGGGGGTCGCGGCCGCCTGCTGTCGCGCGTACCACAGTCCGAGCAACGCGAGCAGCAACAACACGACCCGCCACGCGGTGGCGATCGGACCCTCGGCGACAACGAGGTCGACGGGCTCGCGCACGCCGGACAGACCCATGGGCAGCGCGTAGCCGGAGAACCCGGTGGCCGCACCGCGCCAGCTGATCGCGAGCTTCGCGACGAGCAACTCCGCCGCACGTTGCGGGTGCGCGGCGATCCACTGGAGGCCGAGCCGATAGCCGTGGTTGATCGCCTCGAGGTGCGGCGGATAGTCGAACGCCAGGTCGTTCGGCAGCACGAGCCCGCGTGGGTAGCGATCGAGGCCACCATGCAAGGGAGGGCGCCGTTCCAGCGGAGTTCGCGAGAAGCCGCCCGTGCTCTCGTCGCTGTTGGCGCAGAAGAAGTTGAGTGGGCCGTAGAGCGCGAGCAGCGGCGTCGTCAATGGCTCTGGTCGGTAGCCGTAGGCTTCCTCCAGGACGCGCAGGTCGGTCGCAGTGACGCGTTGCGCGCCACGCACGCGCATGGTGGCGTCGACGAAACCGAACGTCGCGGCGCGTGCGAACGCGGGCATGGCCGCGACCGCCGCCATGGCGTCGTCGTTCCACGGCAAGGAACCGGGCCATGGCAGCGTCGGTGGAGTGCGGCCGGGGAAGCCTTCGGCATTGGCGCGCGCCACCTGATGGTTCGCATGCCACTGCCACGGCAACAGCGCGACGATCATCGTCGCTGTCACGATGGTTCCATGCTGGAGCCAGCAGGGTCGACGACGCATGCGGAGCCACGCGAGCGACAGCACGACGAACAGCAGATGATCGGCGCGGAACAAGCAGGCGGTCGTCTGCAGCAGCGCCCAGCGCACCGCGGCGACGCCGGCGACCCCCGCGCTGGAGTGATTCTGCATGCGTTCGAAGTCGAAGATGCTGACGAGGAACAGCAGCAGGTAGGGGATCTCCGAGTGCAGTCCGTTGCCGAGCAGCATGAGGCCGGAACTGCAAGCACAGAGACCACCCGCGATCAGGGCTGGGCGCTCGGAGAAGCCGCGGCGCACCCCCAGATAGACGAGTGGTGCAACCAGTGCCCCGAGCAACACCATGCACAGGCGAGGCCACCACGCCGTCGCGTCGTTGCCATCAGTGAGCAGATCGGCGAGCCAGGCCATGCCGGGCGGCCGGAACGGCAGTGCCCACTCGACATCGTCACCGGGACCCGCCGCATACCGTTGCCAGACGGGCGCGTCGCCTTGGTAGGCAATCGCGTGCAGCCCGGTGTGGTCGGGTGTGGCCAGCCAGAACGCCACGCGCAGGAAGAGGCCCAGTGCGAACAGGACCAGGGCTTTGATCGCGGCGGCTGGCAACATGGACGTCGCCGACGAGCATACCCACGCGCAACATGCGACCCAGGTCTGCCTCGCACTGGCCTGCGTTCGCTTGTCAGCCACACCTGCTTGACCTGATGCACCGATGCGCATGGAATGCGAGCCATTCGGCGCCGCACCCGGTCTGCATCCAATGAACCCACGCCTTCTCGCTTGGCTGCTCGCGGTCGTCGTTGCCAGCGTCGCACCCGTCACCGCGCAGACCGCCGTCGCCGACACGCAGTTCAGCGTCGCGCGCGGTCTCTACACGACGCCGTTCGTGGTGACCGTCAGTACAGCGACACCCGGGGCGACGATCCGCTACACGCTCGACTGCAGCGATCCGCGCACGTCGACCCTGTTCGCGCAGGGGCCGAGTCCGTTGACCGTGTCGATCGACCCGACCAGCACGAACGGCGGCCTGCGTCCACTCACGCCGGCAGTCGTGCTGCGTGCCTACGCATTCGCGCCGGGACTCTCGACGAACGTCGACACCCTGACCTACGTGTTCCGCGACCGCGTGCTGCTCCAGACTCGGCCGGTCGGCTTCACGACTGCGATCGAGTTCGACATGGAGGCCGCGGTGCTGAGCAATCCGCTCTATTCGGGCCGCATCCTCGACGACCTCGCCGCCCTGCCGACGATGTCCGTGGTCGGCAGCTACGCGCAGATCTTCGGCACCACGGGGCTCGTGCGCGCCAGCAACGGCAGCATCGAAGTGCCGGGTTCGATCGAGGTCATGCACCCCGACGGCGGCCAGGACCAGGTCGACTGTGGCCTCACGCCGCATTCGTGGATCCAGAACAAGCGGTCCGTGCGTGTCTACTTCCGCAGCCAGTACGGCGCCGACAAGTGGCG
>JAYUCN010000060.1:0-2627 GCA_043740335.1 Planctomycetota bacterium | reverse complement strand
GCCTGCCCCCAAGGACCCGATGCCCCGACGGAACTGCCAGAGCCCGAACGCCGGCGACGCCAACAGCGGCGGCTTCACGCTGCTGGAACTGCTCGTTGTCATCGGCGTCGTGTCGGTGTTGCTCGGCCTGTCGTTGGGGTTCCTCGGTCGCACCGACCCGCAGCAGGTCGCGAAGTCGATCCTCGCGGGGGAGACGCGCGCGGCGCAGATGACGGCGCGCGCCGAGGGTCTGCCGACGGAGGTGTGGGTGCGGCCAGGACGCGATGGCGAGCCGGCGACCGTCCAGTCGCGGCTGCTGCAGTCGATCGCCACGTTCCATCTCGAACCGGGCGAGAACGTGCTCGACGACAGCCTGCGCCCTTCGCTCGGCGGTCAGGATGTGCCGCAAGGGCGCTTCGGTCACGCGCGCCGGAATCGGGCCGGCGAACGTGCACCGATCCTGCGTTGGCCAGCCCGACCTGCGGTCATCGACCTGCGCGATGGCTTCGTCGTGCGCCTCGACCTGTGGCTCGATCATCGCGGTGCGGGCACGGTGCTGCGACTCATGCCTGCCGTCGAGGTCCATCTCGACGACGACAGCAAGCCGCAGGCGCGCTTCCGGCTGCGCGGGGAAGGCGGCGAAGGCACGTCGTTGGCCGCCGTGACCGGAGCACTGCCGCTGCCCGTGCAGCGCTGGTGCACGCTCGACATCGGCTGTGACGGTCGCATCGCCTGGCTGTCCGTCGATGGCCGCGAACTCGGTCGCGCGGTCGCCGAAGGCACGCTGCAACAGGACCCGGATGGCGTGCTCGAAGTGTCACCCGGAGAGTCCCCCGTGGCCGGCCAGGTCGACGAGATCCGCCTCTTCGTCTACGCGCTTTCCCCAGCCCAGTACCTGCCCATCGAACTGCGCCCCGAGCGCACCTACCGGCTCGCGTTCGATGGCCGCGGCGAACAGACCGAAGCCCCGACGGTGCGGTTCCTGCTACCGGAGGAAGGATCATGACGACACGGATGCGGGCGTACGCCGAGCGCGGCGTGGCCCTGCTGGCGGTGCTGTTTGCCTTGACTCTCTTGATGTTGCTGGCACTGCCGTTCGCGGTGTCGATGGGGGTGGGCGCCGAGGCGGCCACCCACGATCTCGAGAAGGTGCAGGTCGAGATGGCCTCGGCCAGCGTGCGCGATCTGCTGCTCGCGGATGCCGCGCTGTCGCATCCGGCCTTCGATCCGACGCCGAACTACGACACGCTCGAGGAATGGCCCGACCAGGTCGAACTGCCGCCCGCGTTCAAGTCTCTCGGCGACGAAGGCAAGGTCCTGCTCGGTGGTAAGGTCTGGGATCTGCAGCGCTTCCTCGGCCTCGACTCGGTGTCACCGCTCGTGCTCACCAACCTGCTCGGTACGACGACCCGCCTGAGCGCGGATCTGCTGCCCGACGCGGTGAAGATGGAGGTCGAGAATGCGGACGCACTGCCCGACAGTGGCCTCGTGTGGAGCGCACACGAAGTGATCCGCTATGCCGGCAAGCGCGGCAACAACTTGGTGGGACTGCAGCGTGGCCTCTTCCAGGACCTGCTGTTCGCCGATGGCAAGCAGCCGATCCAGGCCCCAGCACTCGTGCTCGACTATCGCTGCGTGATGGCGGTGGCGTGGCCGTTCCTCGGGCGCGGCGACCCGTCGCGGCGCACGCGGCGGCCGTACGCGGGCGTCGGCGAACTGCTCGAGATCGCAGAAGCCGGTGTCGGCACCTTCACGGCGACGGAACTCGACACGCTCCAGAATGCGCTGTCGGTGGACACGATGGCGACGACGGCCGCCACGTGGGGGCGCCCCGAGCGTGTGTTCGACGCGCTGGTGGGTGGCAAGTCGAAGAGCCTGCGCGTGAAGTCGGCGCTGCACGTCGGTGCCGGCAGCACGGTGCGGCTGCGCAACCTGCGCACGGGCGTCGTCGAGCACAACCTCGTCATGTCGACCTCGACGCCCCAGGGTGCGCAGGACCCCGTGCTGCCGTCGACCTACCTGCTGCACCTGCTGTTGCCAGTGGTGCAGTCGTTCCCCGCGCTCGACACCGTGATCGAGCCGCTGGTGCCGGCCCCAGTGAACGTGAACACGGCGAGTGCCGAGGTGTTGACTGCGATCTTCCGCGAGGTGCGGCTGTCGCCGGGGGTCTTCTCGCACTCATCCACGGGCCGTGAAGGCAGCGCCGTGTTGGCGATCAACCGCGGCGATGCGCGCGCGCTGGCCGACCAGATTGTCGTGCAGCGCAGTGGGCGGCGCGGGCCGGCGCAGGGGCCCTTCGAGGGCTGGCGCGACATCGCCGAACGGCTCATGAAGCCGCGCTTCGAAGCGGCGCGCACTGCTGCCGAGAAGCAGCCCTGGCTCATCCTCTACCGCAACCTCCAGACGGCCCGCGACAGCGTGCTCGAGATGGGCACCGCACCGATCTGCTTCCAGTCCGGGCCGTGGGTCGGCTACCGCGCCGCGGCGAGCCGTTCGCGCAGCACTGTGGCGCCGGGCGTCGCGAGTCGCCACGAACGCACTGGCCTCGCCGCGGCGATGCCGGGCTTCCTGCTCGAGCGCGCGTGGAACACGCAGGAAGTACTCGAGGAGGCGTTCCTGCTCGACCGCCGCGCCCCGTTCTGGGTCAC
>JAYUCN010000059.1:0-6427 GCA_043740335.1 Planctomycetota bacterium | reverse complement strand
CCGAACCTGACGCTGTCCTGGTGGCGTGGCGCACGGGACGTTCCACGCACCACAGTGTCCTGTTCGTGCGTCCACGCGACCGGGCGCGCGAGATCTGGGATGGCCGCCGCTACGGCACCGCAGGAGCGCGCCGCCGATTCGGCGTCGATGAAGCGTACGCCAGCGATGGTCTCTGGGAGCGTCTGCCCGAACTCATGGCTGCGCAGCCGCGGCTGTTCCATCGCCTGGGTACGGATCGCACCCTCGACCGGCGCCTCCTCGACACGTTCGCGGCCGCGGCCAGGAAGCACCGTCGTCGCCAGCCGGCCGTGCATCCACCGATCGAAGATCCGATCCCGGTGCTGGCAGCGCTGCGGCTCACGAAGGACGACGCCGACCTCCAGGCGATGCGTCGGGCGGCGGCGATCACCGCGGCCGGGCACGTTGCCGCGATGCGGTGCGCGCGGCCCGGCTTGCACGAGTACGAGGTGCAGGCGGTTCTCGAGTCCGAGTTCCGGGGCATGGGCAGCCCGCGGAACGGCTATCCGTCCATCGTCGCGAGCGGCAGCAACGCGTGCATCCTTCACTACCACGACAACGACCGGGTCATGCGAGCCGGGGACCTCCTGCTCATCGATGCTGGCGCTGAGTTCCTGGGTTGCACGGCCGACGTCACACGCACGTTCCCGGTGTCGGGGCGCTTCACCGATCCGCAGGCCGCCGTCTATCGCGTCGTTTTGCGCGCGCAACTCGCCGGCATCCGCGCCTGCCGCGCCGGGGCGCGCTGGGACGCGGCGCACCGCGCCTGCCTGCGGTGGCTCACTCGGGGACTCGTGGATCTCGGCGTCCTGCGCGGGCGCGTGGCGACGCTGCTGCGGCGCGAGCGGTACAAGCCGTACTACATGCATGGCAGCAGCCACTGGCTTGGCCGCGACGTGCACGATGTCGGGGCCTACCAGGGCAGCAAGGATCGCCCCGAACGACTGCGCGCGGGAGCGGTGCTCACCGTCGAACCGGGCCTCTACTTCGGTCGACGCGACCGACGCGTCCCACCCGCACTGCGCGGCATCGGCGTTCGCATCGAGGATGACGTGCTCGTGACCAGATCCGGGCCGACCGTTCTCACGGCAGTGGTGCCGAAGACGATCGCCGAGGTCGAACGGTCCTGCCGCCCAGGGACAGACTGACCTGCTGGCACACCCGAAGGGGTGCTACATGCCGGTGCCGCGCAGCACCGCGCGGAACGTGTGGGCGATGAGCTTGAGATCGAGCCACAGAGACCAGTTGTCGATGTAGAAGAGGTCCATCTCGACCCAGCGCTTGAAGGAGACCTTGTTGCGGCCGTAGACCTGCCAAATGCAGGTGAGGCCGGGCTTGACGGAAATGCGGCGGCGTTGCCACCACGTGTATTTCTCGACCTCGGTCGGGATCGGCGGACGCGGCCCGACGAGGCTCATGTCCCCGAACAGGACGTTGAGGAGTTGGGGCAGTTCGTCCAGGCTGAACTTGCGCAGCATGCGGCCAATTGGCGTGATGCGGGGGTCGCTCGGGATCTTGAAAGCAGGACCGTCCTGTGTGCTGGCGCTGCGCAGGAGCTCCTGCTGCGCGTGGGCGCCGACCCGCATGGTGCGGAACTTCAGGCACTGGAAGGTCTCGCCCAACCTGCCGACGCGGATCTGACGGAAGAAGATCGGGCCCGTGCTGGTCACCTTGACGGCGATCGCGCAGGCGACGCAGACGGGCAGCAAGGCGATCACGCCAACGGCGGCGCCGACCACGTCCACGGTCCGCTTCACGAGCTGCGCCAGAGACTGATTGGGCAGCGTCTGCATGCTCAGTCCGACGCGGCTCGCATTCCACGCCAGGCCGACCCGCAGGTGTTGAACGTCGAGGAACGAAGGGAAGTACTGGACGCTCAGGCCGAGTTCATCGCACGTCTGGAAGACCCGATGCACTTCGCCGGTGAGCGCTGCATCCGATGGGCTCACGAGCGCTATTTCGATGCGATGATCCCGCAGGGTTCCCGCCAGGTCGGCCACCGACCCCAGCACCCTCAGATGAGACATCTCGACGGCGTCCTCGCCGGTGAACGGCACGACGCCGATGCAGTCCATGGTGGCCTGGGCTTCGCGGCCCGAACTCAGGGAACGAGCACTCGAGCACGCACCAACCACGAGCGTGCGCGGCCCACCGCCACCGTGGCCCAGGGGTGTTCTGGACATGATCAAGCGAGAGGTCGCGAGCAGCACCGCACCTGCGATCAGCACCACCCAGATGTCGAGGCTGGGGTGGGCCAGGGTCGAAATCGTGAGCAGGCCGGCGACCCCCCACGTCGACGCCCATGCCTCGGCGGTGCTTAGCAACGACGCCCGAAGGTTGCGGTGCGAGGGAATGAAGTAGGTCCCGAGCCGGTTCGCGATCAGCACCCAGACGAACCCGAAGATGCTGGCATGCGCCACGACATCGAAGCAGACCATGGTCCGTGAAGCCGCCTCTCGCCCTGACCAGACCCCCGCGCAACTGAGCGCGCAGACAATGCTGGCCAGGTCTACACAGGAGCTGGCCAACCGGTATCGATTGGGTCGGGACATGCGAGCGAAGTGGCTTGGGCGAGGCGCGTTGTCTTAGTTGCCTGCGAACGTCCGGATACGGAGATCGATGCTGCTATCGGCTGTCGAGAAGGCGCGTGCTACATCGGTGGAAGCTATTTCGTGTGGCGCCCGCACGCGACTTTCCTGTTTTTCGCCGCTGGCTTCAGGGCGCGTTGTCAGCCATCTGGGCGAGCTGTCGGGCAGGGGATGCACCAGGCACCAAGGTGAGCGAGCTGAGGACCGCGAGCGTCATTTGCCACTCGACCACGATCTGCTCGAAGTAGGTCACAGCGATGAAGTTCATGCAGTGCATGAAGAGGGCGGTGCCAAGGGCCCAAGAGGCGAGCCGATAGGCGGGACTGGCCTGGGGCAACCGCATGCTTCTTGACGCCCCGGCAAATCCGAGCCACACAACCCATACGAACAGAGCCAGGCGCCAGACGCCACCAGAAACCCCCTCCGAAACGAACTGATTGGTCACGTCGTGCAGTCCGGGACCCCAGTGACCGGTGCGCATCGTGCCCAGGAGCCACCACTCGTCGAAGCGCTCGATGAACTTGTCCACGAGGTGGTACCGGTGCCAGCCGGTGGACCCACTCATGACATCCACACGCGCCAGCAGGTGCCAGACCGGCATCTTCATGAGGAAGAAGTGCAGCACACACAACCATAGGAAGATCAGCCAGCGATACCACCGCATGGCGCCCTTGACCAGGAAGGCGGCGGCGCCAACGATGCCAAACAGCACGGCCATGATCGGCGTGCTGGAAGAACAGAGGGCCACGATGCCAATCGCAGATGCGATCCCGAACGTAGGCAGGATCCATGTGCGGCGCCATCCGCGGACCAGGTAGAACGGAATCAAGCAAGCCCAGAAGCAGCCAGCCAGGATCGAGTGCGCGAACGCACCCTGGCAGCGCAACCGTCCCTCGCGGATGTCGGTGAACTCCGGCACACCGCCGAAGATGTAGAACATGTTCTTCTGGGTCCGGTTCTCGACCAGGAAGAACATCACCACCGCGAAGCTGCACACCATGAACTGCGCGGCGATCTGGGCGAGGTCCGCGTGGTTCTTGATGAGGATGCGGAAGAAGAAGTAGACCATCATCGCGTCGATCGCCGTGCCCAGGCGGTTCACGAAGATGGTCAGGGTCATGCCCAGGAGGGTGCCGGTGACGATGGACACCGCCCCCCACAGGATCATCGCCCGATCCAGGTGGTTCCAGACGAAGGCGCGCACCTCGCCCCGGACGAAGAAGCGGAGCCAGACGACCATCATCAGCACGCGGATGAAGGTGAAGTCGATGGTGGCGACGACCAGCCGCTGTCCTGCGGGAATGAAGCAGAGCAGCATGATCACGGGCAGTGCCGCCCACCGGCGTGGCACGAGGAGCGCCATCACGGACAGGAACGCCAACGCCGCTGCACCGACCGGGTGGATCTGGGTCTCGCCGCCGAAGGTGGAGCCGGCCTGGGCAGGGACGTCAGGGTCCTGGAACAGCATCGCCAGCACAGGTTGTAGCTCGGCTTTCGTGGTTGACCGGCTTGATGCGGACTGCTCGTGGCGAAGGGGAGTTCAGCACCAACCAGCTTCCGGTCGAAGATCCCCCGGACGGGCTCCGGTTTCCAGCCCGGTCTCCCTGCCGTGCTGGCTTCTGCCCGATGCCGCATCTACCTTCCTCCTCCCCGTGACTTCGATGACATCCCGTGCGCTCCTCGGTGTCTGCCTGGCTCTCATCATGCCGGCGTGTTCGTCGGCGCCTCCCTTCGACGCCAAGGCGGTGGCAATGGAGTGGGCGGCTTACATGCAGCGGGACTACGTGCTGCGGGCCGGGGATCGGTTGGCGGTGCACATCCCGGAGTTGTCTTCCGCCCAGGGGGAAGTGAAGGACGCCGTGCAGGAGGTCGTCGTCTCACCGACTGGCACGATCGACCTGCGCCGACTGCCTGGGCCGCTGCAGGTCGCCGGCCGGTCGATGGGGGCAGCGCGTACCACGGTGCTCGAGGCCTACAAGGTAGCAGGCGTGCTCACCGACCCGACGGTCAGCGTGACCCTCACCGAAGCCGCGGTCCAGTCGATCTACGTCTGCGGCGAGGTCCACGGACCTGGACCGATCCCGTACACGCCCGGCCTCACGATGACGCAGGCGATCGCGGCCGCCGGCAGCTTCAACTACACGGTCAAGCACTCCGACATCCGCATCCTGCGGATTGCGCCCGACGGGAGTCAGCGCACCTTCCGCGTCAACATGAGCGAGGTGTTGCTCGACGAGTCGCCGGACTTCCTGCTGTTGCCGGGCGATGTGGTCTACTGCCAGACATCCGGCATCGCCGACGCCGGCAACTGGGTCGATCTCTGGTTCCGCCGTCTCCTGCCGTTCTCGCTCGGCGGGCCGGCTCTCGGCACCATCAAGTAGTGGCGTCTGTCGCGCAGCAGAGGCAGAGCATGCATCGATGACCAGTGCCGGTCCCCTCCGCGTCTGCATGGTCGTGCACGCCTACTACGAAGGCGATGCGCGCGTGCGGCGCTATGCCGAGTCCCTCGCGGGCATGGGGCACCGCGTCGACGTGCTGGCGCTGCGGGCGACAGACCAGCCAAGGCGGGAAGATCTGCGCGGCGTCTCGGTGCATCGTCTGCCGCTGACGCGGCGCCGCGGTGGCCTGCTGCGCTACCTGTTCGAGTACCTCTGGTTCACCCTGTTGTGCAGCTTCGTGCTGACGTGGCGTTGCCGGCGCTACGACGTCGTGCACGTGCACAACATGCCCGACTTCCTGGTCTTCGCCGCCTTCTGGCCGCGGGTCTTCCTGCGGGTCGTGTTGCTGGACGTGCACGACCTCATGCCGGAGGTGTACTGCAGCAAGTTCAAGACGACGGTACGACACCCCGGCATCTGGCCGATCCGCGTGCAGGAGTGGATCTCGCACCGGTTCGCGAGCGCCTGCGTGTTCGCGACCGAACGTTTCCGGCAGGAGGCGCGCGCGCGTGGCACCGTGCGCGAGGATCGTTCGATCGCCGTCCTGAACGCGGCCGACACCACCCTCTTCGATCGCCACCAGCATCCGTGGCACGGGCCCGCCGAGCCCGGCAGGTTCGTCATGTTGTACCTCGGCACGGTGTCGCACCGGCATGGCGTCGACCAGTGCGTGCGCGTGTTGCCGATCGCACGGCGTGAGATCCCGGGCATCAAGCTCGTGATCTACGCCAAGCTCTCCGAGGGCGAGGGCAAGCCGATGGAGGAGGTGCTGGATCTGGCGAAGGAACTCGGCGTCGCCGACCTCGTCGAGATCAAGGCACCGCTGCCCCTGCACGAAGTGCCGGCGGCGATGAGTCGCGCGTCGGTGGGTGTGTTCACGCCGCACATTGATGTGCACATCGACATGGCGCTGTCTCTGAAGGTGCCCGAGTTCGTCGCGATGGACGTGCCTGTTGTCGCGGTGCGCACCTCGATCATGACCTCGTTGTTTCAGGAAGACGAAGTCGCCATGTTCCCGGACGGCGACCTGGAGGCCTTCGCGGCCTGGCTGGTCCGTCTGCATCACGAACCTGATCTGCGGCGTGAGATGACGGAACGGGCGCGCCGGTTCACGCGGGAACATTCGTGGGAGAACGAGTTCGCTGGCTACCTGCGTCTGCTGGAGCGTCTGACGAAACGCACGGTGGTCGGGCAGACCGTGCGGAGTTGACCGACGTGCGGTTTCGCCGCAGGACGCACGTGGCGCGGCGGCCGACCTCATCGGCACAATCGAGTTGCCGGTCGGCGATGCAGGTTCCGACGCGCCGTGCAGTTCGGCAGTCTCCGCCTACGGGATCACACCCTGCGGCCAGGCGACGGTGAGCGGAGAGGGGACCGTCAGCG
>JAYUCN010000058.1:0-6430 GCA_043740335.1 Planctomycetota bacterium | reverse complement strand
CGCGGGGCTCGCTGGTCGCCGAACGAAACTCCGTGTGTCGCTCGGGGCGCGCCTCGTGCCGGGGCTCGACGGGCGCGCGAACCGGATCCTCGTGACGCGGCGCCCCGCTGTGCGGGCGGTGCGGCGGGCGACTGTCGCGCGGCCCGCGGTCGTCGGGAGGCGCGGGCCGTTCGCGCTCGTCGCGGTGACGCGGCCGTTCCTGCCAGCGTCGATCCCTGGGATCATCGCGCCGCGGTTCCTTGGCATCCGGGGCCTGGGTTGGCACCTGGTCGGCCATCGTCGACTCGGGTTCGCTGGCGCCGCGTGGGCCCGGGTCGCGTTGGCCTTGGTCGCGTTGGCTGGGAGCGCGTCCGCCGCGGTCTGCGGAGGTCGGTCGAGCTGGCGGCGGCGTCACGGGGGCGGGCGGCACCGGCCGGCGTTCGTCGCGGGGCTCGCGGCGCCGCGGTTCCTCAGGTGGATCCTTGTCGAAGATGTTGGCGCCGAAGTCAGTCATGCGAAAAGGGGAGGTTAGCCTTCCCCTGCCAGGTTCGCCATGCTGTCGACTTTTTGCACCAGGAGACTTGTCGGCGGGGCCTGTCCGCGCTTGCATCTGCCCGCAGACAGCCCCCTTCGAATCCAGAACGACCGCGGCTCGCGCGTGCCGGCACCAGCCATGGAGCTCGCCACCGCCCCGTCGGTCTCGACCGAGGAACCAAAGAGTGAACGCTCGCAACGCCCTCATTTCCGTCTCTGCCCTTCTCGCCACCACGCTGGCCTCCTGCGGCACGCTGAACCGTGCCGGCAAGGACATCTTCCTGGGGCTCGGCACGCCCGTGCTCATGATCTACGGCGGCGCTACCGACGGCTATTCGACGGCCAAGAGCGTGCGCTCCGGCATGGAGAGCGGTGCTGCCGTGGAGGTGCTCGCCTTCCCGTTCACGTTCTGCTACCACGCGATCAAGCACGGCTTCTACGGCATCGTGCACATCGTCGATCTGCCCCTGTGCCTGTTCTATGGCCCGGCGGAACTGCACCCGTCCGGCCCTGAGGTCATGCCGCTCGACATCTACCAGGGCACCTGGTTCGACACCTGGGCGCAGAAGGGGAAGAAGAAGAAGGGCACCGACGCCGAGAGTGGCGAGATGGTCTCGAGCCGCTGAGCGGTCATCGGACCGTCGGTGGTGCAATGCCGAGCAGTCGCTCCGCGTAGAACGGCAGACGAGTGACCAGACTCAATGCCGCAGCCGGGTCGTTCGCGGCCTTCTCGTTGACGGCGTCGCGCAACTGGCTGAGCAGGTTTCGTTGTGTGATCGAGAGCTCGGCTTCGCGCAACATGGCATCCAGGTTGGCGCGAACCTTCTCGAGGTAGGGCTTGGCATCGCCTGGCACCGCGGTTCGCTGCCAATCAGCGAACAGAATCTGGCGCAGCGCCTCGGCCTGGCTTGGCCGCCCCTCCAGTTCGGCGCGCAGGATGTCGGTGGCGTTGGATCGGTCGATGCGGGTGGAGTCGGTTCGGAAGCGATTGCTGGCCTGGGCGCGCCGCACGCCGCGCAGGCTCGGAATCTGCTCGCGCCGCCATTCTTCGGCAACGGGCGTGACCGGGCGCAGAGGAGGCAACCGGCCCGCTTCCGTACCGATCGTCTTCCACAGTTGCGCCGGTTCGGCCATGGCACGCTGCAGGAGTTCGGCGACCGGCAGTGGCTGCGCCATGAGCGCGAGCGGTTCGCGCAGCGCGGGCGGGGCGTCGCGCATGTCTGCTCGCATGGGGATCGACACCCCGAGGCGCTGGATCTCGGCGAGGCGGGCGGTGGCCACCCAGCGGTCGAGGTTGCCGGGGCGGTGGTCGGCGGCCACCTTCGCGTAGGCGGCGGTCGCTCCCGCAATGTCGAGGTCGAGCACTTCGCGCAACCAGGCGTCGTGCAGGGTAGGGGGCGGTTCGGGCTTCGGCGGCGGCGTCTGGGCGAGGCCGGCAGCAGCGGGGCCGAGCAGCAGGACGATGCCGGCCCGAACGACGAGAGGCAGGATGCGTGGTCTCATGGGTCCTCCCCGAGCAGCGTGGACTCGAAGCGGTAGCCAAGGCCGTGCACGGTGATCACGTGCACCGGGTTCTCGACGTCGCGTTCGAGTTTCTTGCGCAGGCGCGCGATGTGGTTGTCGACGGTGCGCGTCGTCGGCAGGTGGACATACCCCCAGACCTTGCGCAGCAGATCCTGGCGGCTCACGACCTCGCCGCGATGCTCGATGAGCATGCGCAGGATCTCCGCTTCGTAGCGCGACAGCTGCGTCTCGGCCCCGTCGCGCATGATCGAGAACCGCTTCCAGTCGACCACGAGATCGGGAAAGCGCATCACGCCGCCGACGGCCGGACGCTCGCCGACTCCGGCTTTGGCGCCCACCTGGGTTCGCCGCAGCACGGCCCGGATGCGTGCCGTCAGCTCGCTGAGACCGAAGGGCTTGGTCAGGTAGTCGTCGGCGCCGAGTTCGAGGCCAGCCACCTTGTCGCGGTCCTGCCCCTTCGCCGAGATGATGATGATCGGCGTTTCGTGGCCGGTCTCGCGCAGGTGCCGCAACACCTCGAGTCCGGGCATGCCCGGCAGCATGAGATCGAGCAGGATGATAGCCGCCTGGCCGTCGCGGGCCTTGCGCAGGCCGTCGCGCCCATCGGCCGCCGTGTCCACGGTGTAGCCTTCGAGTTCGAGATTGTGCTGCAGGCCGGCGCGCAGGTCCGGTTCGTCTTCGATGACGAGGATGTGGGTGTCGGTCAGGTGGGTCATGGTCGAGGTGC
The DNA here is from genome assembly GCA_043740335.1 of Planctomycetota bacterium. Classification (GTDB taxonomy): domain Bacteria; phylum Planctomycetota; class UBA1135; order UBA1135; family UBA2386; genus DASVAL01. Next base: position 3,666 of record JAYUCN010000058.1, on the reverse strand, counting down.
GGGGTTCGCTGCGGTCCTCGCACTTGCTACGGACGAGGCTGTGGTCGCGGCAGTGGGAAGGGGTGCAGACGCGCGGGGCAAGGTGAGGCGGAAGATGGTGCCGCCGCCCTCTCTCGCGCGCGCCGTGATGTCGCCGTCGTGGGCGCGAGCGAAGTGGTGCACGAGGCTGAGCCCGAGCCCGGCGCCGCGCACTTCGCCGGCGTTGCTGGCGCGGTAGAAGCCCTCGAACACACGGCTCAGTTCGTCTGGCGGAATGCCGCGACCGCGATCACGGACCTCGATCACCACCATGCTGCCCTCGGTGGCAAGTTCGAGTTCGACCTCGTGCTCCTGGTCGCCTTCGATCCCGTACTTCGCGGCGTTCTCGAGCAGGTTGACGATGGCGCTTTCGAGGGCGTTGCCATCACACGGCGCGAAGATGCCGGGCGGCAGGGTCTCGACGAGGATTGCACCGCGTGCTTCGAGGTGGGGTGTGTAGGCGTCGCAGACGCTGCGCAACAGGGCGCCGAGGTCTTTGACCTGTGGGGAGTATTGCAGCGTGCCGGCCTGCTGCTGCGAGAAGTCCAGGATGCGTTGGATGAGGAACGTCAGCCGTTCGGACTCGCGCGCGATGATGCCGCCGAACTGCAGGGTCTGCTGGTTGTCGCGGGCCCTGCCCATGCTGAGCGTCTCGCCATACATGCGGATCAACGCGAGCGGCGTCTTCAATTCGTGCGAGACGCGCGAGACGAGGTCGATCTTGAGGGCGGCGAGTTCCGCTTCGCGCGATACCGAACGCCATGACCACAGCGCCCCGCCGAGGGCGGTCACGAACAGTGCCAACACGAGCAGGGTGCGCGTCCATGCCGCCGCCTCGGTCTCGGCGATGAGCTTCGTCGCGTCCGCGGGATAGGCGCGCAACGTCAGACCGTTGGTTTCGCGCGATGGGGGTATGAAGTCCGTCGGCACACCGCTCGGTGCTGGCACGATGGCGACGTCGTCCGGATCGAGCACGGCGAGCACGAACGTGCCGTCGGATCCGTCGAATGGCTGCAGGACCGGCGCCAACATTTCGCCGAGATCGAGGTGCAGCCCCACCTGCCCTGGCTGTTGCTTGAGGCGCTGCCGCTCCTGGTCGGTAGCTGGTCGCACGCTCAGCAGCGAACTTGTTCCCGACAAGGAGGCGATGAGGCGCTCCTCGTGGTCGCCGACCAGTTCGTCGGCATTGGTCTGGCGCCCGCGGCGCAGGCGCAGGCCGTACTTGAACACGAAGTCGTAGTCGGCAGCGAAGGCGCGGGTCTCGGTGCGTTGGCGTTCTTCGCGCAACAGGGTGTCGACCTCGGGGCGCGCCATGTCTTCGTCGCCGATCGTCGCCGCCAGTCGACGGGCGAGTGCGGACAGCAGTCCGTCCGCGAGGCCCGAACGGTCACCCTCGGCGATGGCGTGCAGCAGTTTGAGCCGATCCGCAGTCGAGCCGAGTTGCGCGAGTGCGCTCTCTGCGGCCAGACCGATCGCGCGTGAATCGCCGTCGAGGTTCCTGCTGTTGGTGTTGACGAGGTGGAGCACCCGTTCGAACTCGCTGCGTGCCGCCGGAATCGCGCCCATGGCCATGTGCGCGGTGGCCAGCCGGAAGCGTGCGCGCAACTCGGACACTTCGAGGTCGAGGCGGCGGGCGCTCCGCTCCGGGGGCTTGGCTGCCTCGACCTGGACGAGCAGGTGCGAGAGCAGGTCGACCGCCTTCTCACGCTTGCCGAGATCCAGCAGCAGGCCGGCCGCATCGAGGGCGCCCGAGATCGTGTCCGGGTTGCGCTGCCCGGCATCGCGAATGAACGGCAGGCTCAAGCCCGGGGGCGCCCGATCGGGCCAGACTACGTCATCCTGGTCGAGCAGGATGATGTCGCGCAAGGCGGTGAACCCCTGCTGTCGCAGGGCCAGCGTCGTGCGCACGGGTCCTCGCTCGGCGAGCATGTTCTGCGACGCATCCCACAGCGGCGGCAGCATGCGTTCGAACCGCTGTTCGACCGCCTGGCCCGCACTGCGCAGGAACTCCTGGGCCGCGCTGTCGATGGCGGCCTGGGCTTCGGCACCGCTGCGCTGCAGTTCACTCTGGCCGAGCACGGCCAGCACACCGAGTGGCACGAGGAACGTGCCGAGCGCCAGCAGATGCCGGTGACTGAAGCGCTGGCGCGAAGGCTGCATCGGGTTCTCGCAGACTGCCGGGAGCCGTGCATCCTACCGGTGGTCGCTCGCCGCAGGTAGCGCCGATGCGAGGGGGCGATCGTCGCTTGCCACGCGTAGGCTGTCGCGATGTTCGACCGCGAGACCTGGGAGCTGCTCAGCTACATCGTGACCGTGATCGGCCTGCCCGTCGCGATCGCCGTGTTCGTGTGGGAGCAGCGTCGAGAACGCCAGCAGGAGGACGAGGAGATCTACCAGCGGTTGTCGGACGAGTACACGAACTTCATGAAGCTCGTGCTGGAGAACGCGGACCTGCGCCTCCTGCGGCGGGAAGGCCCGCCCGTGGAACTGTCGCTGGAGCAGAAGGAGCGTCGTTTCGCGTTGTTCAACGTGCTCATCGCGCTGTTCGAACGCGCGTTCCTGCTCGTGCACAGAAAGCACATGGACCAGCAGAGCCAACGCCTCTGGCAGTCCTGGGAGGACTACATGTGGGAATGGTGCCGCCGCGCCGACTTCCGGGACGCCCTGGCGGAGTTGCTGATCGGCGAGGACCCGGAGTTCGCCGAGTGCATCCGTCGGATTGCCGACCGCGAAGCCAGAGCACCTGACGTCAGGTCGACGCCGGCGCGGTCAACTTGAGGCCGAGCACCGCCACCACCAGCAGCACGAGGAACAACAGGCGCCCCGGGGTGGCCGGTTCACCGAGTCGAAGGATCCCGAACAGCGCCGTGCCGCAGGCGCCGATGCCGACCCACACCGCGTAGGCGGTACCGATCGGAAGGTCGCGCGCGGCCAACGCCAGCAACCACATGCTGCCGGCCAGCGTCACGATCACGAAGGCCGTGGGCAGCAACTTCGTGAAGCCGGCAGTGTAGGCGATGCCGACGGCCCAGCAGGTTTCGAGCAGGCCAGCGCAGACCAGGAGGAGCCAGGGCATCGCCGCATGCTAGTCCGCGGCGTCGCCGCATGCAGCGACCAGCCAGGCCCCCTCACACGATCGGATCACTCGATCGGATCACTGGATCGTGAGCGCGTACGAATCCGTCAGCGTGAACGGCAGGCTCGGCGCGCAGGCGCCCGGCGCCAGGAAGTCGAGGCCCTGGATCAGGAGCAGGATGCCAATGTTGGCGGGATTGCGCGGCAGGGACAGCGTGTGCTGCGGGCCGAGCACCAGGAACGAGAACTCGTGCGCGACCGTGCAGCCGCAGAACGGGAGGCCGAGCGGTGTCAGGCCGTAGCCGACGAAGCCGAAGCCGACCGGATTCAGGATCGTCGTGATGACGTCGGTGCCGATCTGGCCATTGCCCGTGGCGAAGATGTCGGCGGTACCACAACTGTTCGGGAAACGCTGCAGCGTGCTCGGCGGGGCGAGGTAGCGCACACCACGGAAGGCCGTGTTGGCCGCCGCGATCGCGATCGACGTGACGACCGAAGCGGCCCCGGTGTCGATGACGGTCACGAGCTGCGTCTGCGGAGTGGAGCTCGCGGTCGCCCACAGCGTCGTGGTGC
>JAYUCN010000057.1:0-6430 GCA_043740335.1 Planctomycetota bacterium | reverse complement strand
GGATATCGTTGCCGCCGTTGCGCCGACCCGACGCCCGCCGCGTTCCCCTCCCGCTTGCCATCCGATGAGTGAACGCACGATCCCCGTCGAGCGCGACGACCGCCTCGAACTCGACATCGACGGCCTCGGCGACGGTCCGGACGGCATCGCGCGCATCGGCAACTACATCGTCTTCGTGCCCGGTGTTCTCCCGGGCGAACGCGCCTACGTGCGCATCACGAACGCGTCGCGCAAGTTCGGTCGCGCCGAGTTGCTCGCGATCCGTCGCACGGTGCCCGAGCGCGTCGCGGCGCGCTGTGCGCACTTCCTCACCTGCGGCGGCTGCCATCGCCAGCACCAGGCCTACGCGTCGCAGCTCGAGGACAAGCAGGCTCGCCTGCAGCGGGCCCTCTCGCACGCACTCGGTGACGCGGCCCCGACCGTTGCCGCACCGATCGCTGCCGAGTCTTCGTTCGGCCAGCGCCACAAGGTCGTCGTGCACCTGCGCAACACGCCCGACGATCGCCTCGAAGCGTGCTTCCATCGGCTGCGCAGTCCGGAACTCGTCTCCATCCACGAATGCCCGGCGAGCCAGCCGCACGCGTGGGCGCTCGCGATGCGCACCATCGCACTCCTGCACGAGCTGCCGCACGGTGCCTGGGATCCGGACTTCGCGCCGAAGGCTCTGCTGCGCAGCGTGCTCGTGCGCACGACGACCGTCGGGCAGGCCCATCTCGTGCTGGTGGCGCGCCAGCCGGAGATACCTGGCCTCGAGCGATTGCTCGACGACCTGCACGCGGCCGGCGCCACGACGATCAGTGTGAACGGCAACGACGGCGAGTTCTCTCGCCTGCTCGGGCCGGAAACGCGGGTCGTCTCGGGACCGCCGCGCATCGAGGAGCGCTTGTTCGGCTTCACCTACCTGCTGTCGCCGAGCACGTTCTTCCAGACCTCGCCCGAAGGTGCCGAGCACCTCGTGCAGCTCGTCGTCGACTGGCTCGCGCCAGCCCGCGAGGACGACGTTGCCGACCTCTACTGCGGCGGCGGGTTACTGACGTTGCCGCTCGCGCACACGGCGAAGAGTGCGTTGGGCATCGAGCAGAACCGGTGGTCGATCCGCGATGCCGAGGCGTCGGCGCGCAAGAACGACCTGCGCAACATCGTGTGGCGCCCGGGCCAGGTCGAGAACTGGCTCGGTGCCTGTCGGCGCGGCGAGCTGCTGCGTCCCCACCTCGTCGTCATGGACCCGCCGCGCACGGGCCTCGGGCCGGAAGTCATCGAAGAACTGCGCCAGCTGCGTCCGCGCCGCCTCGCCTACGTGTCGTGCGAGCCGGCGGCACTGCAGCGCGACCTGCAGGCGCTGGCCGCAGCTGGCTTCCGCACTCATGCCGTGCAGCCGATCGACATGTTCCCGCAGACCTGCCACATCGAGTCGCTGGCCTGCCTCGAACTCGCGAAGTAGCCTGCGCCCCTGATGAACGCCACCGCCCCTCTCTTCGCCCTCCTGCTCGTCGGCTGTGCTTCGATGGACAAGACCTCTCCCTCGGTCGCCACGCGCGACTTCGGGGTCGCCAAGGACGGCCGCCCCGCCACCCTCTGGACCCTGCGCAGCGGCCACGTCGAGATCGACGTCACCGACTACGGCGCGACGCTGGTCGCCGTGCGCACGCCCGACCGCGCCGGCTTCCTCGGCGACATCATCCTCGGCTTCGACGACGTGGCGGGCTACGAGTCTGCAGACAACCAGTACTTCGGTTGCACGACGGGCCGCGTCTGCAACCGCATCGCCAAGGGTGAGTTCATGCTCGATGGCTACACCTACGTGTTGGCGAAGAACAACGGGCCCAACCACCTGCACGGGGGTGCCACGCGCAGCCTCGACAAAGTGCACTGGGACGCGCAGATCGTTCGCGACGACCGCGCGCCCGGCGTGCGCTTCACCTACCTCAGCCAGGACGGCGAGGAAGGCTACCCCGGCAACCTGCGCCTCCAGGTCACCTACACCCTGTCGCAAGACCAGTTGCTGATCGACTTCGAAGCGACGCCCGACCGCCGCACGCCCGTCAACCTCACCAACCACGCCTACTGGAACCTCGCCGGTGCCGGTTCGCCCACCGTGCTCGACCACACCCTCTGGATCGATGCCAGGACCTTCACCCCGACCGACGACACCTTGATCCCCACCGGCGCCATCGCCAGCGTGGTCGGCACCGCGCTGGATTTCAGCCGACCGACCGGCATCGGCCTCCGCATCGACCAGCTCGTCGCCACGCCCCCGCTCGGCTACGACCACAACTACGTGCTGCGCACGCAGGATGGTCTGCGTCGCGCCGCCACCCTCATGCACACGGCGAGCGGACGTTCGCTCGAGGTCTCGACCACGGAACCCGCGCTGCAGTTCTACTCGGGCAACTACCTGCACGGCCAGCTTGGCAAAGGCGGCAAGGCCTACGCGCAGCGAAGTGCCGTCTGCCTCGAGCCTCAGCACTTCCCCGACAGCGTGAACCACCCGCACTTCCCGACCACGATCCTCGAGCCCGGCCAGACCTTCCGCTCGACGACGCGCCTCACGTTCCACACCGAGTGACCGCATGACGCGCACTGTCGTGTGCCGCCTGCTGCGCGCGCTGCTGACCGGGCTCGGCCTCGTCGTCGCCGCGACGGCGCAACACGCCGAGGCGGCGCCAGAAGCCCCGTCATTCACCTTTCTCGCGCAGCCGCCCAAGGGCCTGCCCAAGATGCCGGCGCCGGTCGGCTACACGCCGACGGAACCGATGTTCGAACTCGGCCGGCGCCTGTTCACGGACGGGATCCTGAGCAGCGACCGCACCGTGTCCTGTGCTTCGTGCCACCCTGCTGTCACGGGTTTTGCGAGCCCCGAACCACGGCCCGCCGGCGTGCAAGGCAAGCGCGCCCTGCGTCATGCGCCGGCCTTGTGGAACCGCGGCTACGGCACGGCCCAGCGCTGGGACGGCAGTTCACCGAGTCTCGAAGCGTTCGTGCTCGAACCGATCGCCGACCAGAACGAAATGAACCTGCCGTTGGCGCAGGCGCTCGAACGATTGCGGACCGACACCGAGTACCTTCGCCAGTTCGAGATGGCCTTCGGCGGTCCCCCGTCCGCCGAACACCTGCAGCGGTCCCTCGCCACTTTCGTGCGCGGCATCGTCGCCGGCGATGCGCCCTACGATCGTTTCCTGCGCGGGGACACCGAGGCGTTGACGAAGGCGCAGCGCACGGGCCAGTGGATCTTCGAGAGCAAGGGCGGCTGCTGGCAATGCCACACGCCGCCGTTGTTCACGGACGATGGCTTCCACAACACGGGCGTCTCCCTGCGCGACGGCAAGCCCGAACCGGCGCACGCGGCCGTCACGAAGAACGAGTCCGACACCGGCCAGTGGAAGACGCCGACGCTGCGCGGGCTGCGGCTCACCGCACCCTACATGCACGACGGTTCGTTGGCGACGCTGGCGGACGTGGTGGCCTTCTACGCGCGCGGCGGCAATGGCAACGCGCACCTCGATACGCGCGTGCGCCTGTTGACGCTGTCGGCCGAGGATCAGCTCGCCCTGGTCGCGTTCCTGATGTCGCTATAGCTGGCTAGCGCTTGCTGGCCAGTGCCGCGAGCAGCGCCGCCCCCGTGACCGGCCGTCGCACGATCGCGTCGACGACGTCGAGCGACGGGTCGCCGTCCATGCTGCCGAGGATGACGACGATGCGGCCCAGAAAGCCCTGCTCGCGCACGGCGCCGACGAGGCCCGACAGAGTGTCGCCGCACAGCGCCCTGTCGAGCACGAGGGCACTCCACGCCGTGCTCGGGTCCGCGAGCCGTTCGAGCACACGTTCCGGACACTCGACGCCCTCGCTGCGATAGCCGACCCGCTGCAGCGCGGGAGCACCGAGCAACCGGTGGTCGCTGCCAGCTTCGACGAACAGCACGCTGCCGGGGTACACGGGCCCGAAACTCACGCCAGAAGCACCCATCGGATCGGTCCAGGCGGCGTCCGCGCTCGGTGCCGCAGCGATCACGACCTCGTAGGTGCAGGCCGACAAGCCGGGGCTCTCGACGCGCAATTCGCCGCCGAGCAGCTGGCATAGCCGCTGCGCGATCGCGAGGCCGAGCAATGGCCGCGACGCACCGTCGCGCACCGCGAACGGCGTGAACACGTAGCCCTGGTCGACCTCGGCGAAGCCGCCACCTCGACTCGTGATGTCGAGCACGAGCCGCGACTCGACCGGTGCTGCCTGGCCATGCTGGTAGGAGGTACGCACATGCATGACGCCCGGGTGCGCACGGTGCAAGGCAACCCGCAGCACCGCGGCCAACGCGTCCGCCGCCATCTCGGTGTCGAGTTCGACGTGGCTCGGCAGGAAGCTGCGATGCACGACCTCGAGCACGATGCCGAGCCGTTCGGCGGCCGGTCGCATCGCAGAGATCTGAGCATCGAGCCACGGCGACAACGCCGTGCGCAGAGGTCGCGGACGCACGGTGTCGGCCTCGAGCCGTCCATACTGCGCGAAGTCGGCGACCAGATGGGCGAGGTGCGTGACGTGGCTCGCCGCCGCCCGCATGGCCATCTGCACCGACGCCGGCAGGTTCGGCACATCGGCGAGCTCGTGCATGGTCTCGGTGGCCGCCAGCTGAAGATCCAGTTCGTGCAGGAATTGGCGCAGCAGCACCCCGTCGGGATGAGGTCGGAGCGCCACCCCATCGAGCGGGAGCAGCCGGCCGACACGAACCGGCGGGTGGTGGAGTGCGACCGTGTGCGCAGGATGGAGCGAGGGCATGGCAGCGAGGGCGACGTGGCGAGCCAGGCCCCCATCGGCCACTGCTTCGCGAGCACTGGAGTCTCCCTAAGGGAACACCCTATGCAACCGCTGCTATCGCGCCTTGCTGTCGCGCCATTCGCATTCGAGCAAGCCATCGCGCTCGGTGGATTCGTCTTCGAAGACGAGGCGACGGCTCGCACCCTGCCCTTCGATCGTCAGCACGAGGCGACGACCGGCCGCCGTTTCGGCAACGGCGCAGTCGGCGCGCACCGACGTCAAGGCCACGGCGAACGGCGGCGGTTGTTCGCCTACCTCGCACCGACGCCAGCGCGACTCGTTCGCCCAGGTCACGTGCAGCACGAGTTGCTGCGTCGCCAGAGCGAGCCGGAACCAGCTCTCGCCCGCCCCGGTCAGTCGAGAGCCCACGTACTCGACGGTCGTGGGCACGCCATGCCGCTGCTTCCATTCACGAAGCAACTGGCGCGCTGCAGCGCCGCTGCTGCTGTCCGCGAAGCCCTCGCCGTCCACCGCCGCCTCGTCGGCGACCAATCGCTCGAGCAGGCGCAGGCCGCGGTCTTCGAAACTGCGCAGGCGATCCTCGCCCGCCGGTGGCCAGTGGCCCTCGGCAACCCGCACCGACGCCTGCAGTCCCGCGCCCCGGAGACGCAGCGCGTCGCCATCTCGATCGATGACGAACGTGCCGCCGCCGCGCGGCATCACGAAGGTGCCGACGAACCGTTCGAGCTGGGTCAAAGGCCACCCTGCCACGGCAGCTCCACCTGCCGGTGGTTCGCCAGTCGGTGCCGCGGGCGGCTTGCCATCGCCGACCGCCGGCACCGCCGCCGTCGTCGCCGGCCGCAGCTGGCTCAGTTCGGCCACGAGCGCTGCCTCGAGGTCGTCCTGCGAACCGTAGTCCTCCGTCAGCAGCACGACCCAGCTCTTCGACGAACGGTGCACGATCCAGCGCGCACGGTAGCCCCCGGTCTGCCCCGCCACCCGCACGAGCGTCTCGCCGTTGCCGGGCAACGCCGAGACCTCGTAGCCCGGACTCGGCGGCGACGGCCGCCACAACAGCGCGAGTCGCTCGTCGTCGATCAGCTTGCCCGCCGTGAGTCCCGAGAGCAGCGCGTGCACGTCGAGCACCGACGCGAGGACGCCACGCGCGCCGCGCTGCGCCTGGTTCCATTCCAACGTGGTCGCCGGTTCGCCGCGTTCGTTCTGCGGCGAACGCCGGAACGACACGAGCTTGGGGTCCGCGCGGGCATTGCAGGGCCCGGCCGTGGTCATGCCGAATGGTTTGCAGATCAGGTCGACGAGCAGCTTCTCGAAGCGCTGCTGACTCGCCGCCTCGAGCACGAGGGCCAACAGGTTGCTGTTCACGGCCGAGTACGCGACCGCGCGCCCCGGTCGTTCGACGAGCGGCAAAGCAGCGATCGCCTGCAGGGCCGCGCGGCTCGTGTTGGCGCCACTCTTGGCCCAGGCCACTTCGCCGGGCAACCCGGAGGAATGGCGCACGAGGTCGTCGAGCGTGATCCCCGCCTTGTCGACCGGCCAATCGGTCACGAACTTGCTCACCGCATCGTCGAGGCGCAGTTTCTTGTCGGCGACGAGCCGCAACGCACAGAGCAGAGTGAGCTGCTGGCTGCAGCCGCCGAGGTCGAACAGGGTCTGCGGGCCGTTC
>JAYUCN010000056.1:0-6432 GCA_043740335.1 Planctomycetota bacterium | reverse complement strand
AGTTTCCTGAGCGCCACCGATGCGTCCGTGCGCGCGATCGCGGCATCGGTCCTGCTCAGCAGCGACGGAGAGCAGGTCGAAGCGATCGCGCATGACTTGCTGCGCACCGAGACGGATCCCGAAGTGCGGCGCATCGTCGTGCGCGGCCTCGGTCTGCGAGCGCGCGCCTGAGCGCCTACGGGCAGCCCGTGCCGCCCGCGCGGATGCGGAGCCCGTTGCTGGCCGCGAGGAACCCGAGCACGGGCCCACCGGTCACGAGCTCGAACGCCTGGCAGAAGATGTCGGTCGGCGGCAGCGCGGCCGGGATCGGCAAGGCCCAGCTCGCCGCTCCCGCAGCATTCGCCTGCACGAGGTTGGACTGCAAGAGCAGCGAGCCGTCGAGGAACAGCGTGCAGCCGCTGCCCAGTGAAACGTTGGCCAAGCCCGAGGTGAACGCGAGCACGAAGAAGCCGGCAGGCGCCACCGTGGCCTGGATCGCGTAGCCGGCATTGGGCGACATCGGCACACCGTTGGCGAAGACCACCGGCGCCGGGGCGCCGCAGCCCGCGCCGAGGAACTCGGTACCGAGCAAGCCCGGCACTTGCGAAGGAACGGTGACGGTCAGGGCACCAGGGCCGATGCGCGCTTCGTCGATCGAGACGTTGCCCGGCACGGGAGCGGCGTCGCAATCGAACCAGAAGTTGTAGATGCAATTCCAGTCGAGCGGGTTGGTGGCACTCGCGAGGAAAGCGAACTCGCCACCGACGTGGCTCCCCACCCACTGGTCGAGCGGATCGGCGTCGATGTCGTGGAAGCCCACGTTCTGCACGCGCGCCGTCGCGCACATCGGCACACGCAGCGACGCCCCGCCGCGCGCATTGTCGAGGTTGTGCACCGCGTACTCGTAGTGCCAGAAACCGTTGGTCGGCCCGGTGACCTTCACCGCCACGAGGAAGCGGCCGTCGTCGACGCCGTTGCCGCCGGTGTTCGTCGCAGCTCCCGTCCAGCGCGTGAGCACAGAACCCCCGACGGATGCGCCCCCGGCCAGAGCTGCCGACCAGCTCGTGCCGCTCCAACTGAAAGTCAAGGCGTGCGAGATGAGGTTGTTGCCGCGGTTAGAGACCGGCTCGCCTTTGATCATCAGATGGTTCTGCCCGTAGAACGTGCCGGGCAGAACGAGATCGGCTTCCTGCACGACCATGCGGTTCTTCACCGTGTCGAACCCCGTGGTCGTCAGCGACTGGATGCCGTCGACAGCCGCGGCCCCGCCGACCGAAGGATCGCCGCGATCGAAGTAGCTGCCGACGGGGTTCCAGCTGCCGAGCCAGGGATCGATCTCGTCGGTCGGCCCGAGGTTGTACTGATTGCCGTTGAAGCCCGTGCTGTAGACGTCGCCGCAGCCGATGCGGAACGTGTTCGTCGGGCCGGACTGGCACGGCGCGCACGGACCGGTCGTGAAGTTGAAGGCGACGCGCGAGTGCTTGAGGTGGCTCTTGCCCGAGACCTGGATCATGCGGCCGTTGCTCTCGCGCGCGAGCAGGAACGCGATCTTGGGATAGGTGTCGAGCATGACGCCGGTCGAGCTGCCGCCGACCCAGCCGAGCCACGGCAGGTGCACGGTGCCGATGTTGCACATCGAGTGGCCGATGATGACGCCGGCCTCACCGCCCGGATAGGCGGAGCCGCGCCGGCCGGCGACGGTAGGGGAACCGACATCGTGCATGAAGATGTCGAGCCCGGGAACGGCGTTGCTCTGCGCACAGAGCGGAGCCGCGAGAAGGAACGCGAGAGAGTAGTGTCGCCGCATGGCGGAGTGATGCCCCCGAGGAGAGGCATCGTCAACCCCCCGCACACAGGCAAGCCCGATCGCGAAACGCGCCTGCTTGCTTGCAGTGGTGCTCCGTGCGGCAGCAGAATGCAGGCCATGAAAACCTTCCTGCGCGCGGCCGTTGTGGTCCTTTCCGTCTCGCTGCTCGGTGGTTGTGCCCAACAGAAGCAGAACGGTGCTCCCGCCATGCTGAACAACGTCTGCATCATGACGGGCGAAGCCCTGGACGCGACCAGCCCGACCGTCGACTACATGGGCGGCCAGCTCGGGTTCTGCTGTGACAAGTGCCTGGGCAAGTGGAACGCGATGGACGACAAGCAGAAGAAGGCGGCGTTCGACGCCAGGAAGAAGTGATCGCATGACCGAGCCCAGGATCGCGTCGCGGGTTCCGTTCGTCATGGACGTGCAGCCCGGCACCTATGCGTGGTGCGCGTGTGGCCGCAGCAACACGCAGCCCTACTGCGATGGCTCGCACGCGGGCACCGGCCTCGTGCCGAAGATCGAGATCGTCGGCACGGCGAAGAGGGTCGCGTGGTGCGGCTGCAAGCACAGCGGCGGCAAGCCGTTTTGCGACGGCTCGCACAAGAGACTACCGCCGCCGTAGCGACGCGGCGATTTTTCGCCGGAAGTTCGAGGTCCCATGCCACTAGGGGCATGAACTACCAACGTCCAACGTTCCGTCGCTTCGTTCTCGCCTGCGTGTCCCTCTGGTCGTGGTCGGCGTGCCTGCTCGCCCAGACGACCTGCTACCACCAGGGCTCCACACCGGTCACTGCCAGCTGGGAAGCAAGCCCGCTTCCGCTCGGTTGCACCGGGGCCCCGACCTGGCCGGCATGGCATCTGTTCACGCCGGCGCACCGCGCGCCGGCGCCACACCAAGGCTTCAACCCGGGCGATGCGACGCAGTGGCCGCGCGTGATCGTCGTCTACCAGTGCACGGGTTTCCTGCTGCTGCCCGTCGTGCCGGTGCACATCCGCACGCTGGGCTACGTCATCGACCGGCCCGAGATGGCGTGCGCTGGCACCGTCACGCCTTGAGCACGTGGCCCTCGCGCCGCGCCAACCACAGGCTGCAGACGAGGTCGCTCGTGACGTTCGGCACCGTGCGCGTCATGTCGACGAGGCGGTCGACACCGAGGATCAGCGCCAGCATCTCGGCCGGCACGCCGACTTGCACGAGCACGACGGCGAGCAGCGGCAACGAGCCACCGGGCACGCCCGCGGCTCCGATCGCCGTGAGCACCGCGAGGCCGATCACGAGGATCTGCTGGCCGAGCCCCAGCTCCAGGCCGGCCACTTGCGCCAGGAACAGCACCGACACGCCCTCGAACAGCGCCGTGCCGTTCATGTTCATCGTGGCACCGAGCGGCATCACGAAGCCCGCGATCTCCTTGGGCACGCCGAACTCCTCGACCGCGGTGCGCATCGTCGTCGGCAGCGTCGCGTTCGACGACGAGGTCGAGAACGCCGTGATGAGCAGGGTCTTGCAGCCGCGGTAGAAGCGTCCCGGCGACAACCCGGCGAAGACCTTCGCCAGGATCGTGATGACGACGAGCTGGTAGAAGATGAGCCCGCCCATCGCCGTCAGGAAGTAGAAGCCGACGAGCTTCATCACGTCGATGCCGAGCTTCGCGGTCGCCGTGAAGATGAGGCACATGACGCCGAGCGGCGCGATCTGCATCGTCCAGCCGAGCACCTTCACGCACAGCTCGTAGATGGTCTCGAGCAACTCGCGCAGGACGCGCGAACGCTCGCTCGGCAGTCGCGTCGACGCGGCCCCGAGGATGAGCGCGAAGAAGATGAGGCTGAGCACCTTCTTGTTGTCCGACGCGCTCCCGACCACGTTGTCCGGCACGATCTCGACGAGCGTGTCGAGCGAGAACCCCTTGCCCTTCTGCCCCTCGGCGATCTTCTCGGCCGCCTTCTCCATGTACTCGGCCTTCACCTTGGCAGCGACCTCCTGCGACATCTGCCGCCCTGGCTGCAGCACACCGACGAGCGTCAGGCCCAACACCGCCGCGAGCGTGGTCGTGCCGAGGAACCAGCAGAGCGCGCGCCCGCCCAGTTGGCCGAGTTTCTGCACGCTGCCGAGCCCCGCGACGCCGAGGAACAGCGAGCAGAACACGACCGGCACGACGACCATGAACAAGAGTCGCAGGAAGACCTGCCCGATCGGGTTCACGATGTTGTCGGCCCACCACACGAGCTTCGTGTAACCCGCGCCGGGTTTCTCCCCCACGCCGGGCGCCAGCGCCAGGTTCAACGCGACTCCCACGCAAGCACCGATCAGCAGCCCGAGCAGGATCTTGGTCGGCAACGACAGGCCGCGCGGTCTCGGGGCGTCATCCATTGGGCGCGCACGTTACCCAGCTCCGCTCGCGCCGTCGCCTGCGCCGACCCAAGAACCCGCGATCACCGCACGCGCGCGAGCACGCGGCTCTGCCCGCCACCCTCCGGCTGAACCTCGACGACCGCCCCGATGCGCTCGGCGATGCCGTCGACGTGCGAGATCACGCCGACCTGACAACCGCTCGCCTGCAGCGTGTCGAGCGCCCCGAGCGCCATCTCGAGATTCTGCGCGTCGAGCGTGCCAAAGCCCTCGTCGAGGAACAGCGTCTCGACGCGCGAACGCGGTGCGGCGAGCGTCGCCAGCGCCAGCGCGAGGGCGAGCGAGACCAGGAACGTCTCGCCGCCCGACAGGCTCTGCAGGCTGCGCCGCGTGCCGCCGAGGTCGAGGTCGACGACGACGAAGTCCATCTCGCTGCCCGGGTTCTTGTGCAGCCGGTAGCGCCGCGCCAGTTCCGCGAGCCGCCGGTTCGCTTCCGTGAGCAGCAGATCGAGCGTCAGGCCCTGCGCGAACACGACGAACGCATCGCCGCCGCTGCTACCGATGAGGTCGTCGAGCGCGCGCCACACGTGGAGAGACTGTTCCACCGCCGCGATGCGCGGTGCGAGTTCGTCGCGCTGACGCCGCAGCAGATCGTCGGCCGCGAGCGTCGCCCGCACGTCGCCCAGCTGCGTCTGCACGCGATCGCGCGACGTGCGCGCGTCGTCGTAGGCCTGCGTCGCATCGCCTTCCTCGATCGCCGGCCGTTCGTCGGTTTCGTGCCGGCGCCGCATCTCGGCGCACGTCTGCAGGACCGCGCGGCGACGTTGGACAACGACCTCCAGTTCCTGCAGAGCCTCGCCTTCCTCGCGCAGCCACACGCTACCGACTTCGGCCGCTTCACGAACGTCCACCGCCTGCACGCCATCGCGATGCAGCGCACTCTCGAACGTCGACCTGGCCGTGACCATCTCGGCTTGCAGGCGCGCGGCCTCTGTCGCCGCCGCCGCCCTTGCCGTGGTTGCCACATCGCGAGCCGTCGCGAGCACGGCACGTTGCTGTTCGATCTGCGCCAGCGACCGCAGGCGGGCAAGGCCATTCGTGCCGACAACGCGCATGGCATCCTCCCAGTCGTCGATGCCGGCGAACGCGGGCGCGATGGTGGCCCCGAGTTCGCACAGCGTGCCGCGTCGCCGTTCGCATTCGGCAGCGGCGACTTCGACGGCGTGGCGCGTCGCCACCACGGCGTCCATTGCTGCCTGCAGACGGGCGCCCTCCTTGCGCATCTCTGCGGCCGCCTGCCGCTCGGCAACGACCGCACGATCGTGCGCGGTCCGGGCCGCATCCGCTGCTGCCGCGAGTTTCTCGAACTCCTGTTCACTCGCAGCCAACCGCTGCGTGTCCGCCTCGATCCATGCACCGGCGGCGGCGACGTCCATGGCTGCACGAGAACCGTCCACCACCTGCGTCCACGCTGCCCGGGCCGCCTCGGCCATCGGCGTGGCAGCAGCCAAGGTCCGCTCCGCGACGGCATGCGCCCGTTCGGCCGCGGTGCGCAGCAGCTCACGCTCAGTCACGACCTGGCGCGCCGCGTCGAAGTCCGCTTCGGTGCCTGCCACCGTCGCCTTCGCCGCCGCGAGCTCGGCATCGTGTGCGTGCACCGGATCCGGATGTGCGAGCGAACCGCAGAGCGGGCATGGCGCCCCCTCCGTGAGCGAGTGCCGGAACTGGGCCAGGTCGACGCGCGAGCGCACGGCGTCACACTGCCGCCGCGCCGCGAGCAGTGTGCGTTCCGCCGCGTCGCGCAGCGCCACGAGTCCGGCGAACCCCTCGGCGGCAGCGTCGCGCTCCTGCAGCCGGAGCGCAGCCGTCGCCTGCGCCGCCACCTGCTCGCGAGTTCGCGCCTGCCACACGACGAACCGGTCGTGCTGCGCACGCAGCACGCTGCCGGTCTTCGCCAACTGCCGACGGGTCTTGGCGAGGTCGAGAAACTCGGGCGCCGCCGCTTCAGCACGCAGAACCCGCTCGGCTTGTTCTGCTGCCTGCAGCAGCGACGTCGCCCTCTGCACCGCCACCTCCGCAACAGCCACGCCCAGGACGCAAGCCGCCGCGCGTTCCTGCGCGCGAGGCAGGTCCGCCTCGGCCGCTCCCAGCGCCTGCGCTGCGTCGAACCACCGCTGCACGGTCGCGGCCCAGCGTTCGAACTCACGCACGATCGGCGGCACCAAAGCACCCGGCCACCACCCGTCGAGTTCCTGCTTCAGGCGGCGCGCAGCATCGTCGACCAGGCGCTGCGCCT
>JAYUCN010000055.1:0-6435 GCA_043740335.1 Planctomycetota bacterium | reverse complement strand
CGCCGAGACGTCGATGCCGATGCCGCCGCCGATGTACTGGAACACGTAGTAGAGGCACCAGGCCTCGACCAGCACGTACCAGAAGTAGACGCCGAGCGGGATCAGCACGCCGAGCACGCCGAGGTAGCGACCGAGGCCGCCCTTGCACCAGACGCCGAGGATCGCCGGGGCGGAATGGAAGCCCTTGCGCCCGCCGTAGCGGCCCATCGCCCACTCGGCCCAGCCGATCGGGATGCCGAGCAGGATCAGCGCGCAGAAGTACGGGATCATGAACGCGCCGCCGCCATTGGCCGCGGCCTGGCCCGGGAACCTCAGGAAGTTGCCGAGACCGACCGCCGAACCGGCGACCGCGAGGATGACACCGAGGCGCGAGCCCCACTGTTGGGTTGCTTGTTTCGTCATGAGCGCGAACGGGAGAGCGGCGGGGACTGTCCATCGATCGGCGGCGCGATGCAACGTGCAGAGCAAGAAAGCTGCGCGACGACGCCAGACTTCGTACTTCCGCGAGCTGCGGTGCGACGCTCCAATGCCGCGCCCGACGACCGCCATGGCCAAGAGCAAGTCGAAGCAGACTCACCCGAACTCGATCCACTTCCTCGTGACGAGCGTACCCCGCGCGATCACGTTCTACGTCGAGAAGCTCGGCTTCAAGCTTGCGGAGACGTTCCCGCCCGACAAGCCGGTGCACGCGAACGTCGTGCTGCAGGGCCAGTCGATCATGCTCGGCGAACTGCCGTCGCTCCAGGCGGCGCGGCAGTACGGCATGGACCACGCTGAGATCGAGCAGTTGAAGCAGGACGCGCGCGCGTTCGCGCGCGGGGCGCTTGGCGTCGGTGTCTCCTACTTCGTGCAGGTCGCCGACGTCGATGCGTTCGCGCGCCGCCTCAAGAAGAAGCGCCACAAGCCGCTGCTGCCGCCGAAGACGCAGTTCTACGGCCTCCGGGAATGCCACGTCGTCGACCCCGACGGCTACCGGCTCGTGTTCTTCACGCCCGTAGGACCGCCGCCGACCGAGCCGCCCGCCAGCACGAGCTGACCAGGACAGATGAGCGAGCCTGGAGTCTTCATTTCGTACTCGCACGACGACGCTCTGTGGGTGCGCAAGTTCGCCGAGGCTCTGCGCGACCAGAGCGTGGACGTGTGGCTCGATACGTGGCAGTTGCACGCCGGCGACTCGCTCCGCGATGCCCTCGAGGTCGGTATCCAGCACGGTTCGCAGATGACGAGCTTGGCCCGCAGTTGAACCTGCGGTGTTAGCATGCGCGCTGCTCCCGCGTCGAAGGCGTCATGCGAACCTGGTTGACGATTGCCGGCTTGCTCGTCGTCATCCTGGTCGGCGCCTGGGCATGGTGGGAACACGATCCACCGTCGGCGTCGCTCGCGGGGGTGAGTGCCGCCGCCTCGTTGCGCCCGTCGAGAGTGCAAGGCGATGCTGCGCCTGGCCCGATGGCGCCGAACGTGGAAGCGGAGCGCGCCGCGGTGGCGGAGCCTTCCAGCATGGCGGGGCTCGACCGCGAACGTGACCTGCACGGCACTGTCGTCGAACCGGGCGGCCGACCGATCGCCGGGGCGCGCGTGGTCGCCGAGTTGTCGGAGGTCGAGGAGTACCGACTGCTCGATCGTGGGCCGCGAGCCGGGCGTCACGTCGTCGGCGAGACCGGGACGAACCCTGATGGCAGCTACCGCCTGCGGCTGGAACCGGGCCGCCATCATCACGTGCGCGTCAGCGCGCCAGGGTTTGCACCGCAGGTGCGCAATGGCTGCCAGGCCGGCGCCCGCGAGGACTTCCAGCTCGACTCCGGCGCCGTGCTCACGGGCACGGTGCGGGCCACCGACGGCAGGGCGGCGGTGCCCGGCACGCGCATCGCAGTGAGAATGAAGCAGCTCGGGGGGGCCGTTCGCGTGGGCGAGACAGTCACTGATGCAGCGGGGGTGTTCCGCATCGAGGGCCTGCCCGCGGGTTCATGCCTCGTCGATGTGCAACCCGTGACGCTCGCGGCGCCGCGCGACTTCGACGTCGAACTGCGCGCCGGCACCATGACCGTGCACGACGTGTTTTTGACTGCTGGCATTTCGATCCACGGCCGCGTGCTCGACGCCTTGACGCGCGCGGGCATCGCCAGGGCCGAGGTCGGCGAAGGCCTCATCGGTCGCACGGTGCAGACGGATGCGGAGGGTGCGTTCGAGCTGTGCTTCTTCGAACCCTCGAGCAACCTGTCGCTGCGCGTGCATGCCGCGGGCTACGCCGATGCCGAGCCGATGCTGCGCGGGCGCGGGTCCACGGCCTCGGACACGCGCACCGAGATCGAGGTCCTGTTGGCGAAGGGCAGGCAGGTGCGAGGCGTGGTCGTCGATGCCGCTGGCCGGCCGTTATCGAAGGTCTACGTCGCCGCCGCAGCCGCCGACCACCGGGCCGAAGGGGACTGGTTCCGTTCCGACTGGCGCAGCACCGAGACGGGCGACGACGGCGCCTTCACGATCGGCGATCTGCGTCCCGACATGCAGCATGCGCTGCTGCTGCTGCGCCCTGGCTTCGCGACCGCGGTCTACGAGTTTCCGGCCGACGAAGGCACTTGCCTGGTGATCGACTTCGGCGAACTGCGTCTGCAGCCGCCCGCCTCGCTGCGCGGCGAGGTGAAGGACGAACGCGGCGAACCGGTCGCCGGCCACGAGGTCGAGTTGCACGGCCACAACGCCGACCGTTGGCGCGGACGCACACCCGAGGAGGCAAATGGGTACCGCGCTGTCGACGGCTACGTAGCGACGCGCCGCTGTCGCACGGACGATCAGGGTCGCTTCTGCTTCGTCGACCTCGCGGCCGGCGACTACGTCGTGAACGCGCTGAAGTTCGACAGCCATGAACAGGTCGAGTGCAAGCGCGCCGTGGCCTCGGCCGAGCAGGCGAGCGGCGTCGTGCTGCAGCTCGTGCGCGGTCAGGCACTCGCAGGCACGGTGTTCGTGACCGACGGCGGCACGCTGCCCAAGTGCTATTGCTCGATCGATCCCGAGGAGGGGCAGGCGACCAGTGGCGATGTCGAAGTGCGCGCCGACGGCACGTTCCGCGCAAGCGGACTGGCACGCGGCAACTACGCGATCACGGTGTACCCGTATGCGTCCGAGGCCGACCGCGCCGTCGCGCGTTCGTTCGCATCTCGCGTGCATGCACACATCGCGGCAGGCGCGGCCGGTCTGCGCCTCGAAGTGCCCGTGCTCGGTCCCGTGCGCGGTACGGTGGTCGATGCGCTGCGGGCGCCCGTGGCTGCTGCATGGGTCGGGGCAGTGGCGGGGGACGCGGTGCTGGGGACGGTGGCGACCGATGCGGCCGGCGCGTTCGTGCTCGCGGTCCCGGTGGGGGAGACGGTGCGCGTGATGGCGTGTGCGCCGGGCACGGCGAACGAGTTCGACCGGTCGCGCGCCGTCGCGTCATTGGCGGCAACGGCGGGCGGGGCCGCGATCGAGCTCGTCTTGCCGCCGCACTGAGCACGCGCCCGTCAACGCGGTGCCTTCGCCGCCGCCGCCACGGCGGCCAGCACCTCGGGCGCGTCGTTGTGCGAATGCGTGAAGCCCATCGCGCGTTCGGCCTGCACCGCCGCCGCGCTGCGGAAGGCGACGATGTAGCCGCGCCGCCAGCGGTCGCTCGTGTTGCCGCCGGAGCCGTGCACCGTGCGTTCGTGGTGCACCGTCGCGTCGCCGCGCGCGAGCTTCGCCGGACGGATGCGATCGACGGCAGGGTCGATGCGCGCGACCATCGTGTGGTTCTCGGTGCGGTCGCCGAGCAGCGGCACGTGCATGCGCAGCTGCGCCTCGCGGTGCGAGCCGTCGACGAAGCAGACACAGCCGTTGTCGATGTCGGTGTCGTCGAACGCGAGCCAGAACGACGCCGTGCGTGGATCGGGTGTTGGCGGCCAGTAGCCGAGGTCCTGGTGCCAGTGGAACACCGCATCGGGCTTGTGCGGCGGCTTCGCCACGAGCTGGTCGTAGTCGAGCACCATGGCAGCTCCGCAGAGCTGGTGCGCCACCGCGGCCGCGCGCCGTTCGTAGACGTTGCCTTGCAGGGCCGCGTGGTAGCGGCGCGGCAGCATCACGTTGAGGATCGCGAACGAGTCGATGGGCCGCTCGTAGTGGCCCGTCATGTCGCAGTAGTCGCGACCCGGTACAGTGAGTTCGCGCCGCAGCAACTGCCAATAGGTGTGCTCGAGCGTGCGCAGTTCGGCTTCGTGCAGAAAGCCGGGCAGGTGCAGCCAGCCTGCGTCCGCGAACGTGTGATGCTGCGCATCGGTGAGCACGTAGTCGTCGAGTGGCGCGTTCATGAATGCTCTCCTGTGGCGGCGAGTCCTGCGCGCAGCTTCGCCGCGGACACGGCCGCCGGGATCGAGTTGATGTACATGTCGGCACCCAGTTCCAGACCCGCCATCTGACCCGTGCGCGGCTGCAGTTCGAAGTGCCAGTGGAAGCGTCGACCGGGAATGCGATGCAGCCACAGGTTGAACGCGGGCCGACCGAGACCTCGCTGCACGGCCGTGAACATGGCGTGCAACGCGATGGCCAGCGAGTCGAGGTCGGTAGTGAGGAAGTCGTCGGCGCAGGCGCGCGGCAGCAGCCAGGTTTCGTTGGGCAGCTTGGGCGGCTCGGGTGCCAACACCGCGTGATGCGCACCCAGGTGCACGAGGCGGTGCTCGGCCGCTGCCGTTTTGAGCGTCGTGCACCACGGGCAGTGCGGCAAGCCCTGCGCGTACTGGGCTTCGAGCTGGAGGCGCGGCGGCAGTTCCGTGAGGCCGAGGATCTGGCTGTGGTTGTGCGCGATCGAGGCGCCGGCCAGAGCGCCGACGTTCTTGAAGAGGTAGGTGCAGACGATGCCCGGCAACGCTTCGATGGCACGCACGCGGCGTTGCCAGAGGGCGAGGCAGCGGCGCCAGGTCGCGGCGTCGAGGTCGCCCGGTTGCTCGAGGTGTTCCGCACCTTCGGCGATCACTTCGTGGTGCGCGTTGGCCGGGAACTTGTTGGCGAACGCGCGCCCCACCCAGCCGGGGGCATCGCGCGAACTGTCGGGAGCGCGTTCGGCGTCTATCTCGGCGGGCGTCTCGGCTTCGTTGCCGCTGCAGAACGGGCACGGCTTGGCGAGGCTGGGTGCGCCGGTGTGCATGGGCCGGCGCTGCCGCTGCGGCGCCATGAGGATCGGGCGGCCGGTCGTCGGGTCGACGAGGCGGCGCGGTGGTTCTCTGTCCGGTCCGTTCATGATCGGCATGGACTGTAGCGGGAGCCGCCGTGGAGATCAGCGTGCGAGTCCGGCCCGTTGCAGCACGGCGGGCAGGGCGGTGGCCGCGGTGGCAGCGAGCTCGCGCAGGTCGTAGCGCAGGCTCTGGCCGTCGCGCACGACGAACTCGCCGCCGCAGACGACGGTGTGCACGTGCCGTTCGCTGGCGGCGTAGACGATGCGGGCTGCCAGCGCGGAAGCCGTGAACACCGGCGCGCCGGTGAACGGGTCGTCGAGCTGGAACAGCACGAGGTCCGCGCGCAGGCCCGGGCGCAGACTGCCGACCGCGTGATCGAGACCGAGGGCCTGGGCACCGCCGCGCGTCGCGGTCCACAGAGCCGCCGCCGCATCGAACGCGCCGGGTCGGGCCACGAGGCTCTGCAGCAGGGCCGCCTGGCGCAGCTCGGTGAGCATGGACAGACGGTTGTTGCACGGCGCGCCATCGGCGCCGAACGCCACGCGCAGACCGAGCTCGCGGTAGACGTGGATCGGCGCAATGCCCGAACCGAGCTTCAGGTTCGTGCTCGGACAATGCAGGATCGCGGTGCCCGTCTGGCCGAGCAGGTCGCGTTCGCGCGGCGAGGTGTGCACGCAGTGCGCGAGCGACGTCTGTGGCCCGAGCAGGCCCTGCGCGTGCAGCACTTCGATGGTGTCGCGGCCGAAGCGGGCGTGCACGGCGGCCACTTCGTCCGGATGCTCGGCCGCGTGCGTGTGTACGCGCAGACCGCATTGTCGCGCCAGGCCCGCGGCCTGCTGGGCGAGATGCTCGCTGCAGGACAACACGAACCGCGGCGCCACCGCGATCTGGAGGTGAGGCCGACCGTGGAACTCGCGCCACAGCGCCTCGGTGCGCGCGATCGCCTCCGTGGCACTCGTCGGCAGGCCATCGGGCACGCCGCCGCCGCGTTCATCCATGAGGCAGTTGCCGAGGATGGTCGTCAGCCCCGCGGTGATCGCCTCGCGGCACGTGACCTCGGTGTGCCGCACGGACTCCATCGTCTGCACCGTGGTCGTGCCACCGAGCAGCAGCTCGGCGAACGTGAGTCGTGCACTCACGCGCGTCGACGCTTCGTCGTGCGCGTGTTCGAGCGGCCAGATGCGCTCGGAGAGCCACGGCAGCAACGGCAGGTCGTCGGCGAGGCCGCGAAACAAGGTTTGCGTGCAGTGCACGTGACCCTGCA
>JAYUCN010000054.1:0-6450 GCA_043740335.1 Planctomycetota bacterium | reverse complement strand
ACGACCCTTCACTGCCGAGCCTGTTCGACCCTCGCACTGCTGATGCTGGCCAGCCAGGGCGGTGTCGCACGCGCCCAGGTCCAAGGCCCGAGTTCGTCGCGTACTCCCTATCTCGTCAGCACGGCCCCGAGCGGAGTCGTGCACAACATCACGTCGATCGTCACGACGACCAACCTGGTGCCACTGACCGGTGCGCCCGCTTCGACGTTCGAGTTCTGCGGCCTTCCGGACGGCCTCGGCGCCTTCGACAACGGCAACGGCACGGTGACGATCCTGTGCAATCACGAGATCACCAACACGCTCGGCGCGATCCGCCGGCATGGCGCGCGCGGCGCCTTCGTCACCGAGCTGATCGTCGACAAGAACACGCTGGCCGTCGTCTCGGGTTCGGACCTGATCCAGCACGTCATCGACGGCAGTGGCGTGGTCCACGACGGCGCAAACAGCAACGCCCTCGCTTTCAACCGATTCTGCTCGGCCGACCTGCCGCCGGACTCGGCCTTCTACAACGCAGCCTCCGGCCTAGGCACGCAAGAGCGCATCTTCATGCACGCCGAAGAGAGCGGCACCAACGGTTGGCAGCAAGCCACGGTCGTCACCGGTCCGGCGCGCGGCAACAGCTACACCTTGCCGGAGTTCAACCTGTCGACCAACGGCTCGGGTCTCACGGGTGTCGGCGCGCGGGAGAACGCGCTCGCCAACCCATTGCCGCAGGACCTGACGATCGTCATGGGCAACAACGACGGCGGCACCGGCATCATGAACGACTCGGTCGCGGTCTACGTCGGCACCAAGCAGAGCACGGGCACGGTGGTCGACCGGGCCGGCCTGACCAACGGCTCGCTCTACTTCGTCAACGTCGCCGGCAATCCCGCCGAGATCGCCAACACGACGACGCGCGCGACGAACATCACCAACGGCACGCCGTTCTTCCTGTCGGGCACCGCCTCGACGACGTTCTCGCGGCCCGAGGACGGCAGCTGGAACCCGCTGAACCCGAACCAGTACTTCTTCGCCACTACGGATCGCCTGGACACGGCGACCTCGTCGGGCACCAACCAGACGATCGGTGCCACGGGCGCCACCAACCAGAGTGGCAAGTCGCGTCTGTGGCGCCTGACTTTCACCGACATCACCAATCCGACCCTCGGTGGTGTGATCGACCTCCTGATCGACGGCAGCAAGGCCGGCCAGAAGGTCAACATGCTCGACAACATGACGGTGGCGCCGAACGGCCGCATCTACCTGAACGAGGATCCGGGCAACTCGACCTACATCGGCAAGGTGTGGGCCTACGACGTCGCAACGAACACGCTCGTCCAGCTCGCCAGGTTCGATCCGGCCCGCTGGGGCGAGCTCGCGGTGAATGGCGGGACGCCGGGCGCCATCTCGCCCTGGGTGAACAACAAGGAGTCGTCGGGAGTCATCGACGTCACCAGCTTGTTCCCGCACGCGGCCGACGAGGTCGTGCTGTTGATGGTTGCCCAGGACCACTCGAGCAACGCCGCGGTCGCCAACGCCACCACGGTCGAAGGCGGGCAGCTGATGCTGTTTCGCGTCGCGCTCGGTGCGCGCGCCACTGCCTTCGGCAGTGGCTGCGGCCTGTCGCTCGGAGGTGCTGCGTTGCCCGTGCTCGGCAGCACGCTGCTCGCGGACGTCGGCAGCGTGCCGTCCGGAAGCCCCGCGTTCATGATGGTCGGTGATTCGAATGCAACCTGGTTCGGCATCCCGCTGCCGATCGTGCTCGACCCGATCGGGCTCACCGGCTGCCTGCTCCATCAGAACATCGCACTCGAAGCCGTTGGCACCTGTGCCGCGACGAGCCCGAACACGGCCCGCTACAGCCTGCCGATTCCGTCGGTGCACACGCTCGTCGGCGCCACGATCTACCTGCAGGCGTGGGCTCCGAGCGCCCTGGCCAATCCTGGCGGCCTGATCACCAGCAACGCGTTGACCGTCGTCCTCGGTCTCTGACCCGCAGCACCCCCGGAGCCAGGGGCCAGATGGGCCGATGCAGGAACTCGCTGCCGCGGCGGGCTGGCACGCCAGCAGCGCGCGAGCAAGGAACCGAAGCATGGGGATTCTCGGGACGACGGTGAAGCGAAAGGGCATGGACTGCGAGATCAGCTGCACGATCTCGTCAGCGTCGGCGGCCACGAGCTGCCGCGCAAGCGACCGCACGAACGTCTCCTCGACGAGCAATCGCTGCAGGTCGTCGAGCGGGCGCGAAGTCATGGAGGGCGAGACGGAGCGACTTGCGGATTCTGTACAGCCGAGGGCGAAATCCCGGCGCGGGACTTGGCGCGACTTCTACCGCAGGACGATCCCGACGGCTTGGCTTTGCTGGTCGCCGACGGTGAACGCTCCCGGCCGCCAGCCCATGCGCGTGGCACCGTCGGCCAGGTCCGCGTACTCAGGAGCGGGTAGGACTACGAGCGTCCCGGACCGCCGGGGACCCACCACCGCATCGTCCCCGACCGCGCGACGGGTCATCGGCAGACGACGCGAGGCACCAGACTTGCCACGGCCGCTCGCCGCGCGCGTCGTGGACATCCTCGCTGCGGCAACGAGGCCGATGAGCTGGCGCGATCTGCGCGATGCCTGTCGCGTCCGAGCCGCCACGCTCGGTGAGACCCTGCGCGACCTCGAGCAACAGCACCATCCGGCGCTCGAGCCAGGACTTCCAGCTCGCCCCACCGCATCCGTGTGCTTCCGCTTCCGAGGTCGCAGGTTGTGCGATCCCGTCGGACTATCGCATTCCCAGCAGGTCGAGGAGCCGGTAGATGTCGACGTCGGCGATCTTCTTCAGCAGCACGAGGATGGTGATGCCCACGGTCATGGTGATCGAGAACACGATGAGCTCTGCGGTCAGTCGGGCTGCGAAGGTCTTCGCTGGCGATGCTGGTCGTCGACGTGGCTGCGGGCGATCCGCCGACTCCTGGCGCTGCATGGGCACGGCGGCAGGCGTTGTTCTGGCATCGGGGCGGGTCGACAGGATGCTCGGGTCGAGCAGTTCGGCTCGAGCCTGTGACGCCGTGTTGGGCCGGTCCTCTGCACTCCACGCGAGCAGCCTGTCACAGATGAGGTGTTCGACTCCGGGTGGTATCGATGCATCGATCGTGCGCAGACGCGGTGGGCCGAGATGCGCGTCCGCATCCGTCTGCCGCTGCTCCAGCCCCGGGAAGGGCTGCCACCCAGCCAACGCGGCATAGGCAACGCAGCCAAGTCCGAACAGATCGGCGCGCCCATCGACTTCGTGCCCGAGCAGCTGCTCCGGTGCCGAGTAGCCGCAAGCTTCCGCCGGCCGCGGGCGCGGTGTGTAGCGTGGGTCCGCCAGCTTGGCGCCGCCCTCGTGCAGCGCGAACACGTTGGACGGCTTGACGCCACCATGCACCCGGCCTTCTGCGTGCACGACCTCGAGAGCCGACAAGGCGTCGGCCAGGAGCGGCAGCAGATCTTGCCAGCGCATGCGCTCACCACGTTCGAGCCGCGCGGCCAGGCTCTCGCCTTCCACCAGTTCCATGGCGGCGAAGCACTCCTTCCCCGACTGGTCGATGTGAAAGACCTGGACGAGGCGCGGGTGGGCGAGCGCCACCGCCGTGCCCAGGTCCTTCAGGAACAGCGAGCGCTCGTGCGTGGCATGCACACCGTCCTGATTGCGGCGCAACAGCTTCACGGCGACCTTGCGCCGCGACTTCACCTGCTCCGCGCGATAGACCGTGCAGCGCTCGCTGCCCCCCAGGACCGACTCGAGCAGGAAACCGCTCAGCTCCATGCCGACGGCAGGCTCGGCCGGAAGTCCAGCCGAGTGGCCATCGGACAACTGCGTCGCGGGGAGAACCGCCGTGCGATCGTCGCCCGATGCCTCGAACTCGAAGCGGACGAACGTTTTTCCGACGTGGAAGCCGTCGCCGGCCTCGATCGTGAATTCGGAGCACAGCTCGCCGAGGTAGGTGAGCCCGTGCGAGGAGCCCAGGTCGGTCACCAGCAGCCTGCCGTCCACGAGCCGCAGCTGGCAGTGTTCACGGGAGACTTTGTTGTCACGGACCCGGATTGCGCAGTGGCTCGCGCGGCCGAGGGTCAGTGTCTGCCCCGCGTGCAACTCGAATCGAGTCGTCTGCCCGCGAGTCGTTGCCGTCAGCTTGCCGATGCGCATTGGCAAGCGAGCCTAGCTGCCCGAGTACCGCATGGGTAGCAGTGCGCCTCCAGTCGTCGGGCCAAACGAACTTCCTCGCCATTGGCTTCGGCTCGACAATGCGAGCGCAGGTCGGCAACATGGCTGCAGAAAGCAGCCTTCGCCTCGCCCGATGACCACGCCGCCGACCCCGATGCAGGACCCGCTGCTGCAGAAGGTGCCGGCGATCGAAGGCTACAAGGTCCTCGGCAAGACTGTCCTGCTCGCGCGCGTCGGCACCGGCGGCATGGGCGTCGTCTACCGCGGCTGGCACATGGCGTTCCGCATCGACGTTGCCGTGAAGGTCCTGAAGGCCTCCCTGGCCGCGGACCGCGACTACGTGCTGCGCTTCCGCCGCGAAGCCGAGGCCTCGCTGCGCATCACGCACCAGCACGTCGTGCGCGCCTACGACGTCGAGGAGCGCCACGGACTGCACTTCTTCGTCATGGAGTTCGTCGATGGCGAGTCGGCGGCGCAGCGGGTGCGGCGGCTCGGTCGCATGGGCACGCGCGAAGCGATCACCGCCATCACGGCGACGGCCGCGGGCCTGGCCGAGGCGCACGGTCACGGACTCGTGCACCGCGACGTGAAACCGAGCAATGTGCTGATCGCGCGGTCGGGCCGCGTCAAGGTCGCCGACCTCGGCCTGGTTCGCCCAGCCCTCGAAGCCAGGGAGGAAGCGGGGGCCGGCGACAAGCCGGTCATGCTCGGCACGCGGCAGTACATGGCGCCCGAGCAGTGGGGGTCGCGCGACGTGCACCCCGCAGCCGACGTCTGGGCGGTCGGCGCGACGCTGTACTACCTGCTGACGGGAGAACATGGCGTGCCGAAGCTGCCGACGGCGCAGGCGCGGCAATGGGCGCAGGAGAACGCGTTCCCGACGCTGCGCGATCGCTGCCCCGACCTGCCCGCCGAGTTGCACCGCATCTACGAACGCTGTGTGCAGCGCGACCCGGACCAGCGTTTCCAGGATGCGGGCGAACTACACGCCGCACTGCAGGCGCTCGGCCTGCACGACGAGGCGTTGCTGCGCGACCGGGACTACGATGCTGCGAGCGTCGCATCCGACCTGCCGCCCGGCGAAGTGCTCGGCCGCATCGACGCGCGCCTCAAGAGCGCCGCGGCGGTGCAGCCACAGCCGCGGCCGCAGTTGCAGCTACAGCCGCAAGCGCGGCGGCGTCGCGCGCCCAAGCGTTCCAGTGCCCCGCTCGCCGTTCTCGTGCTCGCGGCCCTCGGCATCGGCATCGTCGTCCTCACGCGAGGCAGTGGCAGCCGCGACGGCGTTGCTGCCGCTCCGACCGTGCCCGCGATAGCACCGCCGCCCACCGCCGAGCCGATGCCGAAGCCGAAGCCGAAACCGGTCCCCGCGGTTCCCGACGCGCGCCCCGAGACGCGCGAGCCAGCGCCGCCCGCTGCGCCGTCGGCACCTGTGCCCGCGCCCGAGCACAAGGCGCCGCCGCCGCCGGCGATCGTCGAAATCGCCCCGCCGACGATCGAGTGGCGGCAGCCGGAGATCGGCGTGCCGCTGTCGGGCAGGGTGACCGTCGAGGTCGCGGTCGCGAGCACCGTTCCGCTCGAAGCAGTCCGCATCGGCCACGAGAACGCGACCTGCACCGCACCGGTGAACAGCGGCACGTCGCTCTGGTCCGCGGAGGTCGCGCTCGCCGCGGACGGCGAGCCGATCGCCGTGAAGGTCGTCTACGCCGCAGGCAAGGAGACCTCGATCGAGTCGGCGCGCGTCGGCGTCGACCTCGCCGGCAGCGCGATCGCGACGACGATCGGCATCGTCGTGCGGCCGATCCGGCCAAAGGAGTTCCCGATCGGCGCTTCGCTCGTGCTGATCTCGCGCCCGTTCTGGATCGCGGAGGACGAAGTGTCGCGTGGCCAGTGGCGAGCGCTGATGACGGCAGCGGACGGCGCCGGCGACGACGCGATGCCGGTCGCGAACATCCCGTGGTCCGACGCCGTCGAGTTCTGCCGGAGACTGACGCTGCGCGAGCGCGCGTCGGGGCGCCTGCCGGACGGCTACCGGTACGGGCTGCCGCCCGAGGCATGGTGGGAGTGCGCATGTCGCACGAACGACGACGGCGCCTTGCCCGCAGCGCACATCGACACGTTGGTGCCCGTGCACGAGGGCACGTTGGGCGCAGCACGCCTGCGCAACATGCATGGCAACGTCGCCGAGTGGTGCGCGGACAACATTGCCTCGGCGGTGTGGCCAAAGGCCGTCCGCGATCCGATCGCCACCGACAGCAAGGAACAGGTCGCGCGCGGCG
>JAYUCN010000053.1:0-2647 GCA_043740335.1 Planctomycetota bacterium | reverse complement strand
GCCATCGACTCGGCGGTCACGCTGCCGCCGCTGGTTTTCTCCTTCGGCGCCTTCGGTTCTTTCTCCTTCGGTTCTTTCACGGCGGCCATCTTGGTGTCGGTGGTCTCGGCGAACAGGTTCTGCTGGCCCGTCTGATGGTTCATCGCGATGCGGGGATCGATGGGGAAACGAAACGTGGGTCGGCGTTGCGCAGCACCCACAGTGAGAACACGTCGACTGCCTGGGCGCGCGGGCTCATGCCTGCTTCTTCTCCTTCCACAGCCGCACGAGGAAGCGATCTTCCTCTTCGATCAGGTCGGGATCGGTGTCGTTGTGGGCGCGCATGCCGGCGACGATCTTGCGTGGGACACCGAGTCCGTTGGCCTCGACGTAGCGGTAGTCGCGCAGCACTTCCTTGATCAACTCGTTGCGGGATGCCCGGTAGCCGGCGCGCATCTTCGCGACCGTGACGGTGTTGGGCAGCCGTCCGGGGGAGATGACTTCGAGCCGATCGGCATAGAGCGACAGTTCGATGTCGGTGACGGTGATGGTGTAGTCGCGGTGCGCGATGGCATTGACCACGGCCTCGCGCACGGCCTCGGGCGGGTAGTCCCACCGTTCCTGCCGCCGACCGTGAGCGTCGGTCCGGGCCTCGACCCTCGTGTTGCGGCGCACGAACTCCAGTGCCTGTTCGATGACTCCGCTTTCGACCAGGACTCCCTGCAGGCCGAACAGTCCGACCACGGGTCCGCGCAGCACCGCGCGTTCCTTGGCGTCGTAGTCCTTCTCCGTACCTTGGAAGGCCGCGGCGGTGATGCCCGCGTGGGGC
The DNA here is from genome assembly GCA_043740335.1 of Planctomycetota bacterium. GTDB lineage: Bacteria > Planctomycetota > UBA1135 > UBA1135 > UBA2386 > DASVAL01. The sequence goes on along the minus strand of JAYUCN010000053.1, from coordinate 1,839 downwards.
AGGAAGCGATTGGGGCGCAAGCCGAACAAGAGCAGTCCACCGGCACTCGGGATGGCGCGTCCCCGATCCTCCGCCATCAGCTCGGTGTTGACGAGCAAGCGCTGCCAGGCATCGAGGTCGTCGTTGGCGGGATGGTCCTGCTGGCGGACGCTGCGGAAGTAGTCACCGAGGCGCCGCAGATCGAGATCGGGGAACGTCGATCCGACCACCGGCTTGCGGTCGTACTGCACGCGTCCCGACTGCTGGTAGAGGCGCGCCTCTTCGTCATCGGAAGCATCGCGCGAAGTCGTGCCGACGCGGATCTGGGTCACCCAGGCGGAACCGCGCTTCATCTTGTACGGCTTGTCGGGTGCGTCCGCGGGCAGGCTGATGATGCCGACGAACTTGCCCGGCTCCCATTCGAGGGTCTCCCAGTAGGGAATGGCTGCAGGCCGGAGATGGACGCGTGCGATCTCCATGACCCACTCCTCGGCTTGGGCTGGCATGCGCGTGAGTCCGGAGACTGAACCATCGTCTTCGATGCCAAGCAGGATGTGGCCGCCTTCGAGGTTGAGCAGCGCGGCGAGCTCCTTGGCGAGTTTCTCGGGTGTGACGCCGTCGCGCTTGTACTCGACGCCAGAGTTCTCGCCGCTGCGGAGCAGTTCACCGAGCTGGGTGCGGTTCACGTCGTCACCTGGGTGAACCATTCTCGCGCGGGCGGGTTTGGAGATCCGCGCGAGATCCTTGTCGATGATGAACAGCGGTTGCTCATCGCGAAGCGGGGATCGAGGGGGAAACGAAACGTGGATCGCTGGCGGTCGCCAGCCCGAGGGCCCTGCATTCGGCCCAGAAGCGTCGCAGGCCGCGCCGATCCTCGTCGTCGAGGTCGTAGTGTGCAGCACCGTGGGTGCCGTCGACGGCGCCGAGTTGGCGACCGCGCGCACGCGCGGCGGCGAGTCGGGGCAGGATCGTGCTGGTGTCGGCGTCGGCGCGCAGAACCCACATGGCGAACACGAACGGCAGATCCGTCCAGCGGCGCCACTCGTGGCCGAGGTCCCAGACTTCGCGGTCGCCGGCCGCGGCCGCGAGGCCGTGGTCGCCGATCAGCAGCACGAGGTCGTGCGGCAGTTCAGCTGGCGCACGCGTCGGCGCGATCGCCTCGAAGCGCACGTCAGTGGCGACTTCGGCCGCGTGCACGTGATGCAGTAGCAGTCGCAACAGTGCCACCGAAGTCGCGGAGCTCTCGTCGAGCCCGACGCGGCGGATCGGCGCACCGCGGCGACGGAACGCGCGCACCGAACGGATCTCGTGCTTGCAGGCGATGCCGAGGTCAGCGACGACGGCACTGCCCGGGGCGCACACTGCTTCGATCGACGACACCAGGGCGCAGTCGAGCTTCGCGGCGCGCAGCTGCCGGATGAGTTCGGTCGGCGCCGCTTGCACGAGCGTGACGGCGGGGTCGGACTCCAGGCCCGCGAGAAGGGGCGCGCCGACGCCATAGGGTACTCCGCCGATGCGAATGCTCACGGTTGCATGGCCCGGCCCTGACCGACCGAGTCGCGCGGAACATACCGCCGGCACCTGATGCCGGCAGCAGAAACTGCGGCGATGCGCTACCGGCAAGCGCGTTGGCGAACGAAAGGATCTCACCGAGAGATTGGCGGCAGCGGCGGTTGAAGGGAGAAGGTAGCTTCTACAGCCTGCTCGCCGACTCTTCTTCCCCCTCACAGTCCGGTTGGCAACAGGAGGACGACATGGCCATCCCTGACTTTCAGAGTCTGATGCTTCCGTTGCTGAAGTTGGCGGCTGACGGGGAGGAGCACACGATGAGTGATGCCGTCGAGCAGCTCGCCCAGGAGT
>JAYUCN010000052.1:0-6460 GCA_043740335.1 Planctomycetota bacterium | reverse complement strand
CACTTCGAATACCCGCGTTCGACGCTCGCCTCGATCCATCGTGCACTGCGCCCCGGCGGTCACTTCGTCGTGGTTGACTTCGAACGTATCCCTGGCACGAGCCGGCAGTGGATCCTCGACCACGTGCGCTGTGGCAAGGAGCAGGTGGTTGCCGAAGTACTCGCCGCCGGATTCGAAGTCCTCGAGGAAGTGCCCGTCGGGCTGCGCGAGAACTACTGCCTGCGCTTCCGCAAGGTCGATGGTCATCCGCGCGCCGGCAACTGACTCAGGATCTCGCTGGCTTCGGGAAAGCGGTCGTCGGCGCGGTGCTTCTTGTCCCAGAGCATCTTGCCGTCAGCCTTCACGACGAAGTCGCCTCTGCCGCCGGGCTTCTTGTCGACGGTGGCCTTCGGGTGCGCCTTCTGGATTGCCGCGGCCAAACTGGCCGCGCGGGGCAGGTAGTCTCAGACTACGCAGTATTCGATTGTCACGTGCATGGCGCGCAGTCTAGGACGCGCGGCCGGGTGCAACCAGGCAATCACCCGGCCTTGCCCTGCGTCTCGCCGCGGTGACCGCGCAGGGTCAGCAGCGACCAACCGACCAGGAAGGCGACGCCACCAACCGGGGTGACGGGTCCGAGCCAGCGGGCTTCGAGGAAGACGAGGCCATACAGCGAGCCGCTGAAGAGCACGATGCCCAGCAGGAAGCAGAGCGCCGCCGGTCCGGTGCGGCAGCCGTGCCTGCCGAGGGCGGCGCAGAGGCCGAGCGCCAGCGCGTGGTACATCTGGTAGCGCACCGCGGTTTCGAAGGTCTGCAGGGCGCGCGCGTCGTAGTGGTCCTGCATCGCGTGGGCACCGAAGGCCCCGAGGGCCACCGCGAGTCCGCCGAGCAGGGCGGCGAGGCGAGCACAGTGCGTTGCGTTCATGCGGCCCATGTTACGTGCCGCTCGCCTCGCATCGACGGCCGCGACCAGGTTCAGCGGCAGTGGCGGACCGGGCGGTAGCAACCGCCCCAGTCGCCGCAGTAGTTGGGGTGGAAGCAGCAGGCAGAGAGGCCGACGCCGACCAGGGCAAGGACCAGCACTCGAACGAAGCGGCGGGTGACGATGTTCATTGAGGTTCTCCAGGAAGGGGCGCCACAGCGCGAAGGCCGTCCCGCCGTTGTCTCAGTCGAGAAAGCCATGCCCTGCTTCGTCCCCGGCGTGGCGGCGGCCGATAACAACCACCATGCGCACGTGCCTTGCCGTGGTCGGTTCCGCCCTGCTGCTGTCAGGTTGCCTTGTCGCCCAGGCAGGAGAACTGCCGTCCCTCCAGACGGCGATGGACCGCATCGTGGCGGAGCTCCGGCTCGACGGCGCGGGGTTGGCTGTGGTGCGCGAGGACACGGAACTGCACCGCAGCGTGCATGGCAAGTTCGCGAACGACCTCGAACTGCCGATCGCCTCGGCGAGCAAGTGGTTGGCGGCCGCCACGATCATGGCCCTCGTCGACGAGGGTGTGCTCGATCTCGATCTGCCCGTCGCGCGCTACGTCACAGAGTTCGACCGCGCCGACAAGCGCACGCTGACGTTGCGCCAGTGCCTCTCGTGTACGGGCGGTGTGACGCCGCGGTTGTCCGACCGCATGCGCGGCTGGGACATGGCGAAGTTCGCCGCTGCGGCCGCGGATGCGGCCCTGCACGACAATCCTGGGGCTTCGTTCCAGTACGGCGGCACCGGCTTCCAGATCGTCGCGGTCGCGGCGGAACGCGCGACCGGCAAGCGCTGGCACGACCTGTTCGCCCAACGCATCGCGTCCCCGCTCGGCATGGCGGACACCCGCTTCGGTACCTTGCTGCCGGTCGGCGGCGAAGCGGGAACGGCGGCGCTGCCGTGGGTCGCGGGCGGGGCCGTGTCGACGCTCGATGACTACACGCGCTTCTTGCAGATGCTGGTCGGCAAGGGCCGCTTCGCCGGCAAGCAGGTGCTCAGCGAGACGAGCGTGCAGGCGATGTGGCGCGACCAGGTGCCGAGCCAGATCGAAGTGAAGTCCGTCGGTTTCGCGGCGGAACGCGTGCGCTACGGGCTCGGCACGTGGATCGAAGCGCTGGCCGATGGCGGGCAGCGCGTGAGCGATCCGGGTGCGTTCGGTTTCACGCCGTGGGTCGACGTCGACCTGCAGATGGGCGGCGTGTTCGCCGTGCGCGATCGCGTCGGCCGCGTGCTGCCACAACTGCGCAGGCTCCAGGACGAGGTGCGGCGCGCCGTGCAGTCGCCGATCGTCGCTGGCGTCGAGTCGACCGTGATTCTGGCCCACGGCGGTCGCGACCGGCGCTACCAGCTGCACGTGCCGCCGCGTGCAGAAGGGGCGCTCGGCCTGCCGTTGCTCGTGGTCTTGCACGGCGGCGGTGGCAGTGGTGAACAGGCCCGGGAAGCCACGGGCCTCGCGGAGCTCGGCGTGCGGGAGGGGTTCGTCGTGGTGTTTCCCGATGGCACGGGTCCGCTGCGCGGCAAGCTGCTCACGTGGAACTCCGGTGGCATCCCGGTCTACGCGGCCGAACACGACGTCGACGACGTCGGGTTCCTGCGTGCGGTGGTCGCCGACGTGCAGCGTCGCGTCGCGATCGATCCGGCGCGTGTCTTCGCCGTCGGCCACAGTAACGGCGGCATGATGTGCCACCGACTCGCGCGCGAGGCGACGGACGTGTTCACGGGCATCGCCGTGGTCGCGGGCGCGATGAACTTCACCGCTACCGAGGCGACGACGCCGATCGCGGTGATGCTCCTGCACGGTTCGGCCGACGAGCACGTGAACTACGAGGGCGGGGCCCCGCGTTCGTCCACCGGCCGCGCGGGGGAACGCGACGACGCCTCGGTGCAGGACGCGATCGACTACTACCTCGAACGCAACCTGCTGCGCGGCTACCCCGAGTCGCAGAAGGACGGCAAGGTGCGAATCGACACCTATGCGGTCGGCAAGGGCGGCAAGCCGGCGGCGGCACCGCTGCGCGTCATCACGCTCGACGGCGGCGGCCACGCGTGGCCGGGTTCGGCGGTGAAGGCGCGGTTGCTCGCCGACACGCCGTTCCCGTTCGATGCGTCGCGCGCGATCCTGTCGTTCTTCGCCGGTCTGCAGCCCGTGCGACCGACGGGCGGCACGCCCGCCGTGCCGCGCTGACCGCCGCGGCGATCACCAGAACAGGCGCCAGCGCCAGGTGCGTTCCGCGTAGCCAGTCGCCGTGCGAATCGTCGCGAGGCCGTGTTGCTTCAGCAGGGCGCGCACGGCCTCACGTTGCTCGCCATCGTCGCCCGGTGCCATGTCGGGCAGCGGCACGAGCTCACCGAGTGCCATGAGCCACCACTCGGTCGGCAGGGCAACGATCGAATCGATGTCGCCGACGGCCAGTCCGTTGCATCCGGGCGGCAGATGGCGCTGCAGTTCGTCGAATGCAGGGAGCTTGGCGGTAGCTGCGGCGGCGTCCTTGGGCATCGCCTTGGCCGCCGTCAACAGCGCCGTGATCTGCGGCAGGGCATCGTGGCCGCCCGCGATCACGAACACGCCATTGCCCACGCTCATCGAGATGTCGTAGCCGAACATGTTGCCGTAGCGGTGCACCTCGACGTCGCCGACCTTCTCCGTCGCTTCACGTTGGAGGAACGGCTTGGTGTGTGTGATGACCGTCATCAGGTTCTTGCCGAACGCCGCCTCGTCGCGCAGCCGGACGGCCAGGGCCCATGTCACGTCCTCGGGCCGGTCGATCTGCACGAACGGCGAAGTGATCACCAGCACTTCGTCGGTCAGGTGCGCCAGCAGGTCAGGAGCGAGGTCGACTCCGAGTTCCTTCTTGGCCTCGGCCCGCATTTTCTCGGCGGTTCCTCCGCGCATGGTGCTCACTGCCGTTTCGATCACCTTGTAGAGCGCCATGAAGTCGAAGTGGCCTACCTTCCACGAGCCAGGGCTGGTCGGGATGCAGAGGCGCAGCGCCGGTACGCCGGCAGTAGCGGGGAACAGCGCGCCGAACAAGGCACGCTCGTCGCTGCGGAATTCCTGCGCCAGCTCCATGCGTACGTGTGGGCCGGCGGTCTCGATTGCGAACTGGCAGTTGCCGAGACTCTCGAGGCCGAAGGCCTTCATCATCATGCCCTCCTCGCCGTGGGAGGCTTTCATGCTCATCGCGACGATCGCCGCGAGATCGATCTGGAGTCGCAGCGCTGGCGTGTTGGGCGGCGGCGCCTTGCCGGTCGCAGTCGCTGCGAACGCGCGTGCCGCGGGCAACGCGGTGGCCATGCGTTCCTTCCCGGCCATGGCGATGAGCAGGCGGTTGCCTTCGACGAGCGGTGCCGTCATGGCGTCCTTCTCGTTCGTGCCGAGGGCGAGCTTGGTGCCGCCGACATCGGCCTCGCCCCATTCGCCAGCGAAGAGCCTCGTCTGCAGCAGGCGCACGTCCTTGGCCAGGCCACCGAGATCGGTGCGGCCGTCGCCCTCCAGCACGATCGCCACCTGGGACACCTCCTGCCGTTCGAACTCTCCTTCCCCGAGCCAGACGCCGACGCGGATGCGGCCGCCGTAGTTCAGCAGTCGTTCGCGCGAGGCGGCATACGCAGCTTCGTCGCCGAGCAGCTGTTGCCAATAGCCGAGCAGGGGCAGCATGCGCGGCTGCCACAGCGTGCGACCTTTCTCGGACTCCAGCAGGCTGCCGAGGTTGGTCGGCCCGAGTCGGATGCGCCAGCCATCGGGGCCGACGGTCTCGAGCAGCACGTGCGGGGCTGTGACGGGGGATGCGGTCTGGCCGGAGAGTGTCGCAGCACAGAGCGACACGGCGAGCAGGCAGGAACGAAGGTGCATTGCGAAAGGGGACCATACGCGATGAACGGTGTCACGCGGTCGAGCGACAGGTCGAAACTCCGTCGTCGGCATCGATCGCCCGTTCCGCTACAAGGGCGAACATGCTGCATCGCTTCGAGATCGCGCTCGCCGACGTCGATCGCGGCTACTACCAGGACCTCGACGTGCGGGTGGCGCGGCACCCTTCTGAGGATGCGCCATACCTGCTGACGCGCGTGCTGGCCTACGCACTCGAGCACAAGGAAGGCCTCGCTTTCAGCAAGGGCCTGTCGGAGAGCGACGAGCCGGCGTTGTGGGTGCGCACGCCCGATGGCCGTGTGCTCGAGTGGATCGAAGTGGGATCGCCGGCTGCGGACCGCCTGCATCGTGCGGCGAAGCTGGCCCAGCGTGTCGTCGTCTACGCGCACCGTCGTGCGGACCTGCTCATGCAGCGCTGTGCCAAGGAGCGCATCCACCGCGGTTCGGAGATCCGTCTCGTGCGCGTGCCGCCGGAACTGCTGGTGGCACTCGAGGAGCGTCTCGATCGCAACAACCGCTGGGATCTCTCGGTGCACGAAGGGCACACGACGATCGTCTGCAGCGGCGCCGTGCTCGCAGGCACGTTCACTTCGCAACCGCTCGTCGCGGCAGCGACCTGACGCAGGCAGGGACGATGGCGGAGCCGTTCAAGAACCAGTTGAACCCTGGCCTCGTGCGCGTGGCGGGCGAACACCTGCACCGCGTCTGGTCGCGGTTCGATCGAACCCGCTTCGAACGGCTCGCGACCAGCGGGCTGCAAGCACGCGAGTTGAAGGCGCGCGTGTCGCACGTGGCGGCAGCGCTCGAGGCGACGCTGCCGAAGACGTTCGCGGTGGCCGCGGACGTGCTGGAACGTGCCCTGGCGCCGGCGCGCACGGACACCGACCTGTCGGCGTTGCAGCCCGGGCCCGATGGACTGGCCGGCTGGATCGTGTGGCCGATGACGGAGTTCGTCGCGCGCTGCGGCCTCGCCGAGCCGCGTCGTGCCTTGCAGGCCTTGCATGCGATGACGCAGCGCTTCACGGCGGAGTACGACGTGCGCCCGTTCCTGATCGAGCATCCGCGACTCACATGGGCGACGTTGGCGTCGTGGGCCGCCGATCCCAGCGCGCACGTGCGGCGCCTCGTCAGCGAGGGCAGTCGTCCGCGTCTGCCGTGGGGAACGCAGTTGAAGCAGCTCATTGCCGACCCGTCGCCCACATTGCCGTTGCTCACGGCGCTGCAGGACGACCCGAGCGAGTACGTGCGCCGCAGCGTGGCCAACCACTGGAACGACATCACGAAGGACCACCCGACACTCTTCGCCGAGTGGCTCGAGCGACATCTGCCCGGTGCCTCGGTCGAGCGGCGGGCGCTGCTGAGACGCGCGAGCCGCACGCTCGTCAAACGCGGTGACTCCCGTGTGCTGAAGGCCTGGGGGCTCGGCCGGAAGTTCGAGGGCGCGGCGATGTTGGCGGTCGAGCCGAGGCGCGCGAGCATCGGCGGCTCTGTCACGCTCTCAGCGACCCTGCGTTCGACGAGCAAACGGGTCCAGCCGCTCGTGATCGACTACGCCGTGCACCACGTGAAGAGCAACGGGGCGCTATCGGTGAAGGTCTGGAAGGGCTGGCGCGTCGAGCTGGAGTCGCGGCAGGAGCGAG
>JAYUCN010000051.1:0-2650 GCA_043740335.1 Planctomycetota bacterium | reverse complement strand
ATCGAAGTGCGCGACAGCAAGACGCCGACGCTCAGCGTCATGGGACCGCAGGGCAACGAGACGATGGGCATCGATGCGCAGGCGTTGCAGGAGCTCTGGGGCCGCTCGCCCGGCAACAAGACCAAGGTGCGCAAACTGACCATCGGCGAAGCACGCAAGATCCTGCACGAAGAAGAGGCCGACAAGCTGCTCGACCAGGACGCGATCGTGCAGGAAGCGCTCGACCGCGCGCAGAACGACGGCATCATCTTCGTCGACGAGATCGACAAGATCGTCAGTTCGGGCGGCAGCGACGGGCCCGACGTGTCGCGCGAAGGCGTGCAGCGCGACCTGCTGTCGGTCGTCGAAGGCTGCGCGGTCTACACGCGCTACGGCCACGTGCGCACCGACCACGTGCTGTTCCTGGCGGCCGGCGCGTTCCACTTCCACAAGCCGAGCGAACTCATCCCCGAGCTCCAGGGCCGCTTCCCCGTGCGCGTCGCGCTGTTGTCGCTCACCGAGGCCGACTTCGTGCGCATCCTGTCCGAGCCGAAGAACGCGCTCACGCGCCAGTACGTCGCCCTGTTCCGCACCGAGAACGTCGACCTGTCGTTCACCAAGGGTGGCCTCGAGCGGCTCGCGGCGCTGGCCTTCCGCGCCAACAAGACGACCCAGGACATCGGCGCCCGCCGCCTCATGACGATCCTCGAGAAGTGCCTGGAGGACCTGTCGTTCGACGCCAGCGAGCGGCCCGGCCAGAAGATCGTCGTCGACGAGAAGCTGGTCGACGATCGGCTCGGCGAGACCGGCGACGACGCCGACTTGATCCCGTATCGTCTCTGAACGAAACCCCCGGCTGGCAAACCGCGGCTGGCAAACCGCGGCTGGCAAACCCCGGCAAACCCTCTGCCATGTCAGATTCCGTGGAACGAGGCACGACCAGGCTCGAATCACCGCGGCTTCGCGAACGGAACCCCGCGTCGTGACCGAACTGACCAACGACATCGTGTTCGCCGCCCAACAGGGCGACCAGGCTGCGTGCCAGGCCATTGTCGAGGGCCTGCACCGACCCATCATCGCGACGATCTTCCGCTTCCTCGGCACGGGCTACCGCCGCGACGTCGAGGACCTCGCCCAGGAGGTGTTCCTGAAGGTCTTCCGCGCCATCGGCAAGTTCGACCCCTCGCGCGCGAAGTTCACGACCTGGGTCTACACGTTCGTGCGCAACCACTGCTTCGACGTGCTCAAGCGGCGCCGCGTGGCGACCACGAGCATGACTTCCAGCAAACCGGACGAACCGTCCCGTGACTTCGCCGACCGCCGCGAACTGCAGCCCGTGCAGGACGCGGAGAACCAGGAACTCGGCCGACGCATCGGCGAGGCGCTCGCGACCCTCGGCGAGGATCAGCGCATGGTGTTCGTGCTGCGCGAGTACGAGAGCCTCGACTACAGCGAGATCGCCGAGATCACGGGCGTCAACGAAGGCACCGTGAAGTCGCGCCTGTTCCGCGCCAAGGAATCGCTGCGCGCGCAGTTGGCACCCTACCTGCAGGCAGGCGCCTGACCATGGCCCTCCCACACGACACACCCGCACCCGGGGAAGAGCGGTACCAGGGCCGGTCCTTCCCGAGCGAAGCCGAGTGGCTGCACCTGCCGGCACCGGGTCTCGAGGATTCGGGGCTCGAGGAACCGGGCCTCCAGGAATCGGCACCGGAGGAACTGCGCATCGCCGACGACTTCGTCGCGCGCACCGTGCGCGCCGTACAGGAGAGCCGCGCGTTCTCGACGTTCGACGCGCCGGCGGCATCGAACGACTTCGTCGCGCGCACGGTCGCCGCGGTGCACAAGGACCGCCGCGCCCGCTGGCACGAACTGCTGGCGCGACACGTCGCGCCGAACCCTTCGCGCGCCTTCGTCGCGCGCACGCTCGCCGCACTCGCCGCGGATCAAGAGGTCGGGGCGACCCGTGGCGCGGCGAGTGGCCGTTCGCGCACCAGATCCCGGCGGCGCTTCTGGCTGCGCGCGTGGCCGGTGCTCGCGCTCGCGGCGGCCGCGGTGTTCTGGCTCGCCCTCGGGCGGCCCGCGCCAGCGCCGCTCGAATTGCGCATCGCGCAGGGCGAACCAGCCGCGTTCGCCCACGCCTACGCCGCGACCCCTCTGCCAGCCGTCCTGGCCTGCCTCAGCAACACCGCCGACCCCTCCGCCTTTCCCGACGGCGGTGCCGACGGCGTCTGGTTGCTGCTCGCGAGGAACCGATGACGAGGGAACGATTGACGAGGGAACAATTGACGAGGGAACAATTGACGAGGGAACAATGAACGGCGCGTTCTGCAGCGCGGGCACCCGGCACGTCATCCTGCTCGTGCTCTCGTGGCTTGGTCTCGTGTCGGTGACGACTCCGCTGTGCGCGCAGGCGAAGGGCAGCAAGCCACCCGGCGACAACCTCGCCGCCGCCGATGCGATCACGGCGCTGCTGACCAGGCTCGATGCCTGTTTCGAACGCGGCGACGTCGACGGCTACCTCGCGATGTTCGAGCCGGATCATCCGGGCGCACACGCGATGCTGCGGCGCCATCTCGAACAACTGTTCCCGGCGCGCGTGCCGCTGACTCGCACGTCGACGCTCGTCACCGAACCCCGCGTGGTCGGATCCCGCACCGTCGTGCGCGTG
>JAYUCN010000050.1:0-2657 GCA_043740335.1 Planctomycetota bacterium | reverse complement strand
ACTGGCTCGTGCACTGCGAGCACGGCCGCCGCAGCCTGTCCGCGTGCGAGCTGCTCGCGAAGGCCGGGTTCAAGAAGTTGACGAACCTGCGCGGCGGGCTCGCGTACTGGGCGACGTGTGGACTGCCGCTGCTGAAGGGTTCGACGAAGTTCTGACCAAGGCTACTTCGGCCACACGCCCGCCGCTGCCTTGCATTCCTCGAGCGTCGGCACGAGCGCCAATCGCACGAAGCGTTCCTGCCCCTTGCCGAAGAAACTGCCCAGGGCCACGACGATCCCCACCTCGCGACACCGCACCGCATAGTCGACGTCGCTCACGCCCGCCGGCACCTCGAGCCACAGGTACAACCCCGCCATGCTGCCGTGCACGCGCAGACCGCGCTGCTTGCACAGCTCGAGCAGCACCTTCCGCTTGCTTGCGAACACGGCGACGCGTTCCTCGACGTGCTTGCTGTCCGTCCACGCCACCGTCGCCGCCGCCTGCACGAACTCTTGCGGTGCCGTGCCCATGCTCGCACGGAACCGCTTGTAGGTGGCGATCAACTCCGGATCCCCAGCGACGAAGCCCGAGCGATAGCCCGTCATGCCCGAGCGCTTGCTGAGCGAATGCACGGCGAGGCAGCCCTTCTTGCCGAACTCGAGCACGCTGCGCGGCCTTTGCCCTTCGTAGTGCAGATCGACGTAGCACTCGTCGCTCACGAGCACGAAGCCGTACTCCTCGCGCACCGCAACCCAGCGCTTCCACAACTCGTCCGACAGGCAAAAACCCGTCGGGTTGTGCGGGTAGTTCAAGAACACGACCGATGCGCGCCGCAGCACCGACTCGGGCAGCGCGTCGGGATCCATCGCGTAGCCGTTCGCCACCGCGAGCGGCACCGGATAGGTCCACGCCTCCGCGAACAGGGCACCGATCTCGTAGACCGGGTAGGCGGGCTCGCCGTAGAGCACGAGGTCCTTCTCGCTCGGCACCTGCACGAACGTCATCGGCAGGTGGAACAGCGCCTCCTTGCTGCCGAGCGTCGCCAACACTTCGGTGTCGGCATCGACCTTCACGGCGAAGCGTCGCTGCATGTAGGCAGCCACCGCCTTGCGGAGTGCCGGTGTTCCCGCCGTCGGCGGGTACTGGCTCACCTCGGCGGTGCCGTCCTGCATCGCGCGGCGCAGGATCGCCGGCGTCGGCTCGCGCGGATCACCGGTGCCGAAGTCGAACACGCGCACACCGCGCGACAGCAGCTGCTGCTGCCACGACGCGAGCTGCTCCATCGGATAGGTCTGGAGCTTGCGCAACCGCTCGTTCACTTGCCGTCCTTCTTCGCCGCGGCCTTCGCTTCGGCCTCGATCTTCGCAGCCAGTTCGTCACGCACGCGCTCGACGAGCTTCTTCGTCAGAACGACGCCATCGTCCTCCGACAGCTTGTTGCCTTCGTACTCGACGCCAATGAACCCGCGGTAGCCATGCTTCCTGACCACGATGTCGAGCATGCGGTGGTAGTCCGTGTGGATCTCTTCGCCCTTTTCGTCGAAGTCGTGCGATTTGGCGCTGACGCCGCGCGCGAATGGCATGAGCTCGTCGGTGCCCAGGTAGCGGTCGTACTCTTCCTTGTCGCTGACGCGGAAGTTGCCGAAGTCCGGCAGCGCCCCGCAGCGCGGATGCTTGGCGAGCTTCAGCGTGCCGCTCAGCCACTTGCCGTTCGACGACAAGCCGCCGTGGTTCTCGACGATGACGTTGATGGCGTGCTTGTCGCCGTACTCGCAGAGCCGGTGCAGGCCGTCGGCCGCGAGCTTCTGCTGCTCCTCGTACGTGCCACTGCTCTGCGCGTTGACGCGGATCGAGTGGCAGCCGAGGGCCTTCGCCGCCTCGATCCACTGATGGTGGTTCTCGACAGCCGTCGTGCGCGCTTTCTCGTCGGGATCGCCGAGCGCCCCTTCGCCGTCGCACATGATGAGCACGCTCTTCACGCCCTCGCCTTCGCAACGCTTCTTCAACTCCGCGACGTACTTCTCGTCGCGCGCCTTGTCCTTCCAGAACGAGTTCACGTACTCGACGCCGGCGATCCCGAACGACCTCGCCTTCTTGGGGAAGTCCAGGTGGTCGAGCTGCTTGCCCTGCAGGGCCCGGTGGCACGACCACTCGGCGAGACTGATTTCGAACAGGGGTGCTCGGCGCCACGGCGCGAACAGCCCGGACGCATGGCTCGTTGCGGGCAGGCAGGCAACGCCGAGCGCACTGGCCGACAGACCGAGGAACCGTCGACGATCGACGCCGATGAGGGTCGCATCCATGGCGTTCCATTGGAGGATGCGCACGCAGCCGAGGCAACCCTCGCGGCGCACTTCCCCGCGCGCTATCCTGTTCGCCCCGAAGTCCGCGTTCCACCGTCGTCACTCCACCCGCGACCGAACTCCACACCGCACCGCACATGGCGATCCGAGTCACCGAAGCCAAGAAGGGCATGGTCATCCGCTACGAGGGCGACCTCTACCAGGTCACGAAGTACGACCACCTCACGCCGGGCAACCTGCGCGCGATCCATCACCTGAACTTGAAGAACCTCAAGAACGGTCGCCAGAAGGAAGTGCGCATGAAGACCAGCGACCAGCTCGACCTCGTGTTCCTGGACCAGCGCGACTCGCAGTACCTGTTCAAGGATTCGCTGGG
>JAYUCN010000049.1:0-2659 GCA_043740335.1 Planctomycetota bacterium | reverse complement strand
CGAGCAACGAGCAACGAGCAACGAGCAACGAGCGGATACTTCACGGTGCCTCCAAAGATTCGTGCGGTTAGTTGCAGGCGGGCGGCGAGTCTCGTCTTCCGTGGCGAGACTCGGCCCCACCTCTGCCTCAAGCCATACCACCGATCACATCGGCGTCAACCACCCCCCTGGCCCCAGTGGCCCCGGCACGCGTCGGGGTGCCGGCCGCTGCCGACGATGATGCAAGACTCGGAAGATGCCGGACGGCCAGCGCTACCGCGTGCCGTGATCACACCACGAGCGCGATCTTGCCGAGCGCTTCGCGCGCCTCGAGCAACCGGTGCGCCTCGCCGACCTGCGCCATCGGCAGCGTGCGATCGAGCACAGGCCGGAAGCGGCCCTGGTCGAACATCTTCAGGATCGTGCGCAGATCGCCCTTGCTGCCCATGGTCGAGCCCAGAATCGACAAACTCTTGAAGAACACCGCGTGCAGCGACAGTTGCACGGTGCCGCCCGTCGTCGCGCCGCACGTGACGACGCGACCGCCGCGCTGCAGACACTTCAACGAACCGTCCCACGTCGCGGCACCGATGTGTTCGAACACGACGTGCACGCCGGCCTTGCCAGTGAGCGCGCGCACTTCGGCGACGAAGTCCTTCGCCTTGTAGTCGATGACGTGATGCGCACCGAGCGCCTTGACCTTGGCGCACTTCTCGGGCCCACCCGCGGTCGCGATCACCTGCGCCCCGAGCGCATTGGCGATCTGCACGCCAGCACTGCCGACGCCCGACAGGCCCGCGTGCACGAGCACGGTCTCGCCCGCGCGCAGTTCCGCGCGGCGCACGAGCATGTTCCAGGCGGTCTGAAACACGAGGCAGACCGACGCCGCTTCAGGCGCCGACAGGCCCTTGGGCTTGCCCGCGATGTTCGCCGCCGGCACGCAGACGAACTCCGCACTCGTGCCATCACAGTTCTCGCCGAGGATGCGGAAGCTGCGACACAGTTGGTCGACGCCGGTCTGGCACGCTTCGCAGACACCGCACGAGACGCCGGGCAGCACGACGACCTCGTCGCCTTCCTTGCAACCCGTAGCCCCCGGCCCCAGCGCATCGACGACGCCGCACGCATCGCTGCTCGGGATCAGCGGCAGCGGGAACGTGTGCCCGGGCACACCGCGGCGCACCCACGTGTCGAGATGGTTGAGCCCGATCGCGACGACGCGCACGCGCACCTGACCGGGCCCTGGCACGGGCACCGCGCGCTCCTCGAGCCGCAGCCGATCGAACCCACCGTGCTCGCGCACGACCACGCAGCGCATGTTCGGCATCACACAAGACCATACCATCGATGCAACGCCGTGCCGTCCCGTGGACCTTGCTCTGGCGCTCGGCTACCTTCCCGCGCCCCTTCCTGCCAGCGCATGCTCGCGTCTCCCATCCCCGTCGTGTTGTCCCTCCTGCTCGCCGCGGCCGCCGCCGCCCAGGATCCGCAGGTCCATCAGTTCGCGCGCGAAGACGTGCTCGGCACGAGCAGCCTGCTCGTCGTCGAAGGCGGCGACGACGCCACGGCCGCGAAGGTCGAAGCCGCCGTGTTCGGCGAAGTCGAACGCTTGCGCGTCGTGCTGAGCACCTGGGACCACGACAGCGAGCTGGCCGTGCTCGCGCGCGCCGGTGCCAACAAGGTGTCGCCCGACCTGGCCGAAGTGCTGCGCCTGGCAACACAGTGGCGCGATCGATCCCACGGCGCCTTCGAACCGGGCGTCGCGGCCCTGACCCTGCGCTGGAACGCCGCCCGGCCTCGCGATGTCGAACCGACGGCGGCCGAACTTCGCGCCGTCGTCGACACCTTCGCCGAGCCTCCGTGGACGATCCACGACGGCACGGTCACGCTGCGTGGACCGATCACGCTCGACGCGCTGGCCAAGGGCTACATCGTCGATCGTGCCGTTCTGGCCGGGAACGCCGCGAGCACGGCAGCGCGCGTGCGCAGCTTCCAGATCGGCGGTGACCTCATGGTCGGCAGCACGCCGCGCGACGTCGCCATCGTCGACCCGCGGCAACCGGCCGTGAACGGCACACCGTTGGCCACGCTGCGCCTCAAAAAGACCGCCGTCGCAAGCAGCGGCAGCTACGAACGCGGCTTCGACATCGGCGGCGTGCATCATTCCCACATCCTCGACCCACGCACGGGGCGACCCTGCGACCAGGTGCTCGGTGCCAGCGTCACGGCGCGCGACGTCACCACCGCCGATGCACTCGCCACGATCCTGTGCGTGCTCGGACCCAAGGCCGGTTTCGACCTGTTGGCGACGGTCGACGGGGCCGAGGGCATCGTGGTTGCCGCGGACGGCGCAGTGCACGAGAGCCCCGGCTGGAAGAAGCTCCTGGCACCCGAGTCGGCGAGTGCATTCGCGGCGAGCAAGCCATGGCCCGACGGCTTCGCGCTCCAGATCGACTTCACGATCAAGGCGCCGGCTGCCAGCGGCGGCCAGAAGCGCGGCGGCTGGAAGCGCCCCTACGTCGCGGTGTGGCTCGAGGACCTCACGGGTGCGCCGGCCCGCACCCTGTGCCTGTGGGGCGACGAACGCCGCTGGCTGCGCGAACTGCATCGCTGGTCGCGGCAACACGACGAGATGCCTCGCATGATCGAGCTCGTGTCGCAGGCGACGCGCAAGGCCGGC
>JAYUCN010000048.1:0-2661 GCA_043740335.1 Planctomycetota bacterium | reverse complement strand
CCGTGATCCAGATGTTGCCGCGCGCATCGACGTGGCCGAGGTCGCCGGAGTTGAACCAGCCGTCGGGTGTCAACACCTCGGCCGTCTTGCGCGGGTTGTCGTAGTAGCCGCGCATGACCTGGGGGCCGCGGATCCACAGCACGCCCGTTTCGGCGACTGCGCATGTCCGTCCGTCGGGATGGCGTGCTTGGATCGTCGTCAGCGGCAGTGGTGGCCCGATGTGGCCGGGCTCGTTGTGTTGCGGCAGGCGCACCGACGCGACGGGACTCGTCTCCGTCAAGCCATAGCCGTTCAGCAACGGCAGGCCGACCCCGAGCAGCGTCTCGTCGACGTGGCGCGGCAGCGAACCACCGCCGCTCACGCACAGTCGCAGGCGTCCGCCGAAGTTCGCGAGCACCTTGCGCAGTACGAGAGGCCTGGCGCCGGCGTGCATGAGGCGGTGGCCGAGATGGGCGCGGCCGCTGCCGACGAGGCGCGCGAGCCGCAGGCCGTGGCGCAGCAGGGCGCCGCGCCAACCTGTGAGCTTCAGCGAATGACCGACGAGGCCATCGTGCAGCATTTCCCAGATGCGCGGTACCGCGGCGAACACCGTCGGCCGCACCGCGGCGAGGTCGTCCTTGATGTGGCGCCGGTCCGTGTAGACGAGCTGGGCACCTGCGGCGAGTGCCAGGTAGTCCATGATGCGCTCGTACATGTGCCACGCCGGCAGCACCGAGAGGAACGAGTCGGCCTGGGTGATCTGGAGCACCTCGGTGACGGCGCGTACGTTCGCGAGCACGTTGCCGTGGGTCAGCATGACGCCCTTCGGTTCGGCGGTGGTGCCGCTCGTGTAGACGATCGTCAGCAGGTCGTCGGGTTGCACGGTGTCGCGCGCCGCCTGGAGGCGTGGGTCCATCGGCCGGGTCGCGGTGCTGCGCAGCAGATCGCCGAGTGCCTGCACACCTGGTATCTCGGTGTGTTCCTGCATGACGACGATGCGTTCGAGTTCGGGCAGGTTCTGTTGCGCGGTCTGCAGTTCGCGTGCTGTGCGGTCGTCCTCGACGAACGCGAGACGGCAGCCGCTGTGTCGCAGGATGAACTGCATCTCGGTCGGCGAAGTGTCCGAACCACGCGGCACGTCGATCGCCCCGATGCTGGCCAGGGTCTGGTCGACGAGCAGCCATTCGTAGCGGTTCTCCGCGATGAGACCGACGCGGTCGCCGCGGCCGATGCCGAGGTCCAGCAGGGCCAGCGCGAGCGCATCGACGTCGGCGACGAGCTGCGCGAACGTGATCGGTTCGACCGTCTGCGCGCGTCGCCGCGGCAGGAAGACGCGGCTGCCTTGGCCGCGCACGTTTCGCTGCAGCAACTGGGGGAAGGTCGATGGTGCCGGCTCAACCATGCGCAGCCTCGATGGAAGGGCAGGGGTGTCGCGGGGAACCTGGTTGGGACGCTTGACATCCACGGTCGGGATCCATACGAATGCGCGCCCTCGTTCGCCGGGTCAACCCGCGGTGCCGAAAAACGCGCCGGGGAAGGTCGGTGATCGACGTTCTGTGTGCGGGTGTAGCTCAGTGGTAGAGCATCACGTTGCCAACGTGAGGGTCGAGAGTTCGAATCTCTTCACCCGCTCCAGTTTGAACTCATGCTGATCGCCTGGTTTGGCAATCGCGAGTCTCCGATCGTGGCTCAATCGCGCGTGGCCGAAGGACGGCTCGCGCCGCGCCACGGCCAGAAGTAGATCGAGTAGACGATCGCGTAGACGACGATGTTGTCGATCCCGAGCGCGAAGGTGCCGGCGAAGAAGAAGATCAGCAGGTGCATGCGCACGACGTTGCGGTACGGCCCGAGCGGGTTGAAACCGAGTTGTCGCCACGCCTCGCCCGCACCCGTCACCATCGGCGATGCCGGTTCCACGGGTGCTCGCGCGGCCACGGGTGCTGGCAGCAGGTGTCGCCGTTCGGCGATCGCAGCCGCGCACAGCCAAGGCCAGTAGCGCGTGAACACCTCGGCGTAGCCGTTCCAGCCGGGACCGAACGACGCGTTCCCTTCCGGGCACACGGGGAAGAAAAGGTTCAGGAAGACCGAATGCACGAAGTGGAAACCCCCGAAGTGCACGGCGAAGAACGCGACGAAGAACACCTTCACGAACGGTGCTTTGGCGTGGCTGACCGAGCCGAGCTTCGCCGTCGTGATCGCAACCAGGAGCGAGGCGAAGCCGACCACCAGACTCGACAGCCACAGCCCCCACACCAGATCCGTCGTGCGCCAGCCGAGCACCAGAGCGAGCCCGATGCCGAGCACGAAGCCGGCGACGTCGAGGGTCAGGTCGAGGTTCGATGGCCCGTTCGTTCGCATCGCGGCATGGTGCCTCCGACTCCGGAGGTTCGCGAGGGTGCGGTGTGGGGGTGCCCCCGATTGTCGCTCGGCGAGAACTGCTGGTCGACAGGTCACCCACCATGCCATCGGGGCCGCGGTCGGGCACCCGCAGATCACGGTGATGGGTCCGCCGCCGCGGTCGATCCAAGGTAGCATGTTCTGCCCGATCCGAGACCGCGCCTGCCGCCCATGAGCAAAGTCGTCCGCGAACTGAGAAACTACTACGCTGTCATCGCCGATCTCGCGAGCGGTGCCGAGGAGTGGTCGTCGCGGCCCGCGTGGCTCGAGTTCGCGCCGAACAAC
>JAYUCN010000047.1:0-6502 GCA_043740335.1 Planctomycetota bacterium | reverse complement strand
CGCGAGGGATTCAGGTCCTCACGCCCACAGCACGAGCCCCCGCACCTTGGCGTCGTGCCCGCCGTTCCCCAACACCCGCACCCGCATCCCATGCTGGTAGTGCCCCGCCAACTCGACGCGGTAACCCCCATCGAACGCGTGCACCGTGCCCTTCACCGCCCCGCGATGGCGCAGCGGCACCACGACCGTGTCAGGTCGTTCCGGACCATCGCCGCGGCTGACCACGAGATCCACCACCACATCGCCCGGCAGCAGCACCCCGAGGTCCACCTCGAGATGCACATCGAGATGTTGACCGACCTTGAACTCCTGCAGCTCGACCGTCGTCGCCGCGATGATCTTCAACTTCTCGAACCCACCGCGCACCCGCAGGAACTCCTTCGCCCGCTCGCGCGCCGGCGTCTTCTTCGCCGCCTGCTGCTCGAAGTAGTTCTGCGCCAGCGGCAGGTAGGCCCGCGCCAGGTACTCGGACACCATGCGGTCGGTGTTGAACACCGTCGGCACGCTCTCCAGGTTGTGTACCACGTGCTCCATCCACGCCCCAGGCACGCCCGCCCCATCGCGTGAGAAGAACGACGGCACGACCTCTTCCTCGAGCAACCGGTACAGGGCCGTCGCGTCGGCCTGGTTCTGGAGCTCGTGGCTGCCATACACCTGCGAACCGCCGATCGTCCACCCGTTTCCTCCGTCGGCGGCTTCGGGCCACCAGCCGTCCGCGATCGACAGATTGAGCACCCCGTTCGCCGCCGCCTTCATGCCCGAGGTACCGCTGGCCTCCTCCATGCGGGTCGGCGTGTTCACCCACACGTCGACACCCTGCACGAGCGCCTTCGCCACCGACATGTCGTAGTCCTCGACGAAGAACACGCGACCGATGAACTCCGGCGAGCGCGCGATCTGCACGATCGACTTCAAGATGTCCTGGCCGAGCTTGTCTCTGGGATGCGCCTTGCCGGCCACGAGCACCCGCACCGGCCGGTCCGCACTGGAGAGGATCTTGCGCAGACGCTCGGGCTCCGAGAACAGCAGGTGCGCGCGCTTGTAGGGCGCGAAGCGGCGCGCGAAGCCCAGATAGAGCGCCTTCTCGTCGAGCCCCGCGAGCATCGAACTGAGCACGACCGGGCTGTCGCTGCGCGCATGGAAGTGGCGTGTCAACGCCCCGCGCACGGTGTCGAGCAGCATCGCCTTGCTGCCCTGGCGCACGCGCCAGAGCTCGCCGCGGTCCAACCGGGTTGCTTTGACGAAGTCGGCGGGACGAACCGTCTCGTCGTCGCCGCGCAGCAGGCGCGTGATGCCGGGCTGCGTCCAGGTCGCCAGGTGCACGCCGTTCGTGATCGACGTGACCGGCACCTCGCTCTCGAGCAGGCCGGGCCAGAACGCGTGCAGCAGCTTCTGCGAAGCGAGCCCGTGCAGTTTGCTGACGCCGTTGACGAAGCCCGCGAAGTTCATCGCCAGCCAGGTCATGTTGAACTCGGCCGGACCGCCGCTCGCCTGGCCGAGCGCGAAGAAGCGATCCCACGGCAGGCCGACCCACTCCTCGGCGTCGCCGAAGTAGCGCCGCACGAGGTCCTCGGCGAAGCGATCGTGGCCCGCGGGCACCGGCGTGTGCGTCGTGAACAGCGTCGTCGCCGCCACGTACTCGCGCGCCGCGTCGAACGGCAGGCCTTCGCCGCGCACGAGCCGGCTCATGCGCTCGAGGGTCAGGAAGGCCGCGTGGCCTTCGTTCATGTGGTAGACGGCCGGTCGGATGCCCATGGTGCGCAGGAGGCGCACGCCGCCGCGGCCGAGCACGATCTCCTGCTGGATGCGCAGCTCGACGTCGCCGCCGTAGAGGTTGCGCGTCATGTCGCGGTCCTCGGGCCGGTTCTGCGCCAGGTTGGCGTCGAGCAGGTACATCGGCACGCGGCCGACCATGGCGCGGAAGGCGCGCAGGAACACCTCGCGCCCGGGCAGCGGCACCGAGATCTCGAGCGGGCGGCCGTCGGTCGCGCGCACCATCTCGACGGCGAGTTTCTGCGGCCGGTTCTCGCGGTCGACCGTGACCTGCTGGCCGTCGCTCGACAACTGCTGGCCCATGTAGCCGAAGCGGTAGAAGAGGCCGACCGCGACGAGCGGCACGCCGAGATCGCTCGCCGACTTGAGGTGATCGCCGGCGAGGATGCCGAGGCCGCCGCTGTAGATCGGCAGCGAATGGTGCACGCCGAATTCCGCGGAGAAGTAGGCGACCGGATGCGCCTGCGAGAGGGCTGGCCCGCCGCTGGCTGCGGTCACCGGCATCGGCTGCTGGGCGGTCGCCATGTAGGCGTCGAACCGCTTGCACACGGTCAGCAGACGACGCAGGTAGTCCTGGTCGGTCGCCTTCTGCTCGAGCGCGTCGAGGCCGACGCTCTGCAGGAACGCGACCGGGTTCTCACCGCTGCGCAGAAAGCCCGGCGCCAGCTCTTCGAACAGGCCGCGTACGCCACCGTTCCACGACCACCAGAAGTTGCGCGCCAGCCGCTCGAGCCCGCGCAGGCTCTGCGGCAGCGTCGCCGACGCTTCGAACGGGGACAGACGCGGCGTGGTGCCCGAACCCGACGACGGCAGCGCACGCCGCGGCAGGCGGAACTGTACGACACCCGTCGTGCTGCGCTGCTGCACGGCAGCGAGCGCCTGCTGGTAGGCCTCGACGTAGTGCGCGTAGAGGTCCTTCCACGCCGTGCGGCCGGCGGCGGCGCGGCAGCGCGCGCGCAGCGCTTCGGTGTTGCCCGGCGAGTCGAGGAAACCCTCGATCGCGTCGACGAGCACGGCCGTCACATCCTTGTAGGCGACCCGTTCGCGCTTCAGCACCGTGATGCCGTCCTGCGGACCGAGGCCCGCCGACACGGCCCAGCGGCCGAAGCCCGCGAGGTCGGTCGTGATCGTCGGCACACCGACCGCCAGCGCTTCCTGCGGGGTGTAGCCCCACGGTTCATAGAACGACGGATAGACGCCGAGGTCCATCGCGGCGAGCACGGCCTCGTACTCGCGGCGGAACAGACCGTCGTCGGGGCGCAGGTAGATCGGGATCTGCACGACCTTGACGCGACTGCCGAGCTTGTTGTCGAGGTGCAGGCGCTTGCAGTGCGCATGCACCGGGTCGCGTTCCTCTTCGAAGAGATTGTGCGTGCAGAGACCGATCGGCCCGTGCTGGGGACCGCCCGCGAGACGATCGAGCAGTTCGCCGCGCACGCCCGAGTTCCCGGACGGCACGAGCAGGAAGGCGACGAGGCGCCGGCCCTTGTTGCCCTGCATCTGGCCCATGGCGTCGAGCAGCAGCTCGATGCCCTTGTTGTGGAACTCGTAGCGACCAGCGAGGGCGATGAAGGCCGCATCGGCAACGTCCTCGCCGAGCACGGCGTGCGCCACGCGCTCGAGGTCCCGCCGCATCGCCGTCCGATCGCCCGCCGCGAGTTCGTCGACGACGCCGAGGTCGATGCCGTTCGGCAACAGCGGTTCGACCTTGCGATGGTGCAGGAGTTCGGCCTCGGCAGCGGTGATCGCGCTCACCGTGGTGAACACGTCGGCCTTGCGCGCACACACACCTTCGAGCGAATGCTTGGCCTGCACACCGTGCGCGCGTGCCAGCTCGTCGAACGACTTGCCGCCGAACCCGCCCGGGGACTTGTCGCCCGCGTTCGGCTCGGGCGTGATACCGAGCGACGCCAGCGCCCGGCCGAGCATCGTCGCGTGCGTCGTGAAGACCGTGCCAATGCTCGGAATGCGCTCCTGCAGATGGAGCAGGGCTGCCCCCGTCATCCACTCGTGCGCCTGCACGACGGCCCGGCGATGGAACGGGGCGAGGAACTCCTCCCACCAGCGCTCGATCACCATGCCCGCGGCCGTCGCGAACAGCACCGGCTCGACATAGTCCCAGTCGCCCGCGATCGAGTCGACTTTGTGCCGCTCCCAGAGACCCGACAGGATGCCGTCCTTCTGTTCGTAGAGGCCCGAGAAGCCGACCAGGATGCAGCGCGGCCGACCGGGGATGCGCCAGCGCCCGATCCGGATCGGCACGCCGAGCTGACGGCACGACTGGATGAAGTCCTCGTAGCCGGGCTCTTCGTCGAACGGCGGCTGCACGCCAGTGCCGCCCGGCAACTGCGGGCCCATCGTGATGTAGTCGTCGCCGAAGCGTTCGACCGCGGTCACCGCCTTGCTCGTCAGCACGGTGTGGATGCCGCCGACCTTGTTGCAGACCTCCCAGCCGATCTCGAACAGTTGGAACGAACGCTCCGGCATGGTCACTGCTTGCTCTTTTCCGCAGCCCTGCCGACCTGCTCGCGCAGGTGGTCGAGGGCCGTCATGAGGGTCACGAACGCCGCGTGCGGCGAATCGTAGGGACTGAAGTACTCGTGCACCTCGGCATCGCTGTGGTGCTTGGTCGCGCAGTAGTAGACGTGGTCCGAGGTCGTGAACTGACGCCAGGCCGCGAGCAGGTCGGGCCTTCGATCGGCGAGCAGGAGCACGTCCTTGCGCATGGCATAGATCGCCGCGTGCGCAGCCCGCTGCATCGGGTTGCCGAGCCACGCCGACAGGTTGCGTTCCACGTCGGCCCACGACACCGGGGTCGGGATGTCGAGGTCGCCGATGACGGCCCGCTCGGCGGCGACTTGCGCCGGTGTGCGGAAGCGGAAGCTCGGATCCTGCAGCACCTGCTCGGGCAGGTAGCGCATGAACTCGAGGATGCCGGTCTGCTCCCCCTGATGCTCGCCGAAGGTCTCGTAGTCCATGAACAGGCCGACGAACTGCGCTGGCGGCGGCACCTCGTGCAGCCAACCAGCGTAGGTATCGGCAAACAGCGGGAACGAAGGCCACTTCCGATTCGAGAACCGGAAGGCGATGTCGTCGGACAGCGAGTAGCTGCGCAGCAGCAGCTTCAGGGTGCTGCAGCCCTTGGGCCGGTACGGCACCTGCGGACTGCGCCAGGCGAGCAGACGGTCGGCACCTTCGCCGAGCATGCACTCGAAGCCGAGCTCCTCGACCTTCTTGCAGATCGTGTTGTCGAGGATCAGTTCGGTGTCACGGAACGAGGTCGGCTCGCCGAACAGGTCCGTCACGGTGCGGCGCTGGATGGCCACCTGGTCGGCGAACTCGTCGAGATCCACGACGGCGGCGAGGCTGTGCTGGCTGGTCTCGCACAGGAACTCGACACAACCCGTCTCGGCGAGCTGCACGAAGCTGTCGAGCGCGTCGGGCACCCAGTCGCGCAGTTGCTGGATGACGGTGCCCGACAACGAGAACGCGCACCGGAACTGGCCGTCCGTGCGATCGATCGCGTCGAGCAGCAGCTTGTTCATCGGCAGGTAGCCGCGCGCGGCGACCCGTTCGGCGACGAGCCGGTTCAGCGGGTCGTCGAAGAAGTCGAGCTTCTTGATGCGATCGGCGGGCTTCCACTTGCGCAGCCGGTAGGGCTGGTGCACCTGGAAGTAGAAGACGATGTCGATCACACCTGCTCCCCCTGCAGGAGAGCGATCGCCCGCAGCAGCTCGCCCGTGTTCCACGCCTGGGCGAAGGTGCCGCCCGGTCGCTGCGGTGCCTGCCCGTCGAAGACTTCGCTGACGTGATCGAGACCGCGTCGATCGAGTTCGGGCAGGAAGCCGTCGAGCCACCCGCGCAGGTTGGTCCGTTCCCGGGCGAGCTGCTGCTGCGCGCACGCGCGCAGCGCCGCCTCGACAAAGAACCCAGAGAGCCACGGCCACGCGGTGCCCTGGTGGTAGGCCGAGTCGCGCGCCTCGATGCCACCTTCATAGCGCGGGCGGTAGGCAGGGTCGTGCGGCGACAACGTGCGCAGTCCACGCGGCGTCACGAGCTCGACGCGTGCCTTCTGCACGACGCCCGCGCGCTGGGCCACGGTCAGCGGCGACAGCGGCAGGGCCGCGGCGATCACCATGTTCGGTCGCACGGTGTGGTCGGCAATGCCATCGTGCAGGCGGTCGGCGAGGTAGGCACCGTCCGTCAGCCAGAAGCGCCGCACGAACGCTTCGCCGCAGCGATCCTGGTGCGCACGCAAGCGTTCCTCGCCGTGCTGCACGAGGAACGCAAGCAACGAGTACCAGAGCGCCTGGATCTCGACGGGCTGACCCGCGCGCGGCGTCACGGGACCGCTCGCGATGCGCGCATCCATCCACGTCGCGTTCAAATCCTCGCGGCCGGCCAGCAACAACCCCGACGCATCGACCGACAGGCCGAGGTCGGTACCAGCGAGGTAGGCGTCGGCGATGGTTGCGAGTGCCGGCACGAACCCGTCGCGCACACTCGTGGTGTCGCCGCCCGCGTCGGTGTAGCGCTGCACCGCGAGCGCAAACCACAGCGCCGCATCGCAGCTGCCGTAGTTGCTGTCGGCGACAGAGCGCCCGTAGATGTTGGGCAGGAGGCCGCGCCGCAGGAACGGCAGTGCGCCAGCGAGCACGGCAGCGCACGCGTCGAGCCGGCCGCGCGCGAGCGTGAGGCCCGGCAATGCCACGAACACGTCGCGCCCCCA
>JAYUCN010000046.1:0-2672 GCA_043740335.1 Planctomycetota bacterium | reverse complement strand
CCTGAGGGGAAGACGTGAGAGGCGCAGGTGGCGTTGCTGCTTCGCGTCCGGTCGGCTACTGCTTGCCCGCGCGGCGGCGCCCGTTGGTTGTGGCTTCCGCCATCGGCTCGGGCAGGTCGGCCGCCATCACGACGCGCACGTCCGGCACGGCTTGCCGAAGGCGGACGACTGCCGCGGCCGACACCTCGGTCTGCCACACGTAGAGCTGCTCCAGATTCTTCAGAGAGCCGAGCGCGGCCACGCCATAGTCGCCGGCCTTCGTGCCGAACAGATTCAAAGTGCGCAGTTCGCGGCACACCGAGAGCGCCGCGATGCCGTGGTCGTCCACCTGGGTCTGGCGGAGATCGAGCCGGGTGAGGCGCGGCATCTTGGCCGCCAGAGCGCAGCCCGCGTTGCCGACCTGGCTGCGACCGAGGTCGAGTTCGGTGACGTGCTCCAAGAGCGGCGCCAACGATGCGATCGACGCGTCATCCACTTCCTCAGTGCGGCCTTCACAGCTCACGCGCAAGAGCGGGCTGTCGTCGCCGATGGTGGCAACATGGAACGGCCCGTTGGTGAACGCGGCGAGGGCTGCGGGCAGGAGGGGCTTGAGCCCCTGTTGCAGTCGAACGAGCGGGTCGTTCTTGGGCTTCTCCTTGGGCTTCTCTCCTGGTTTGGGCTTCTCGCCGGGCTTCTCCGCCTTGCCCTTGTCTTCGGCTTCCTTGGCCTTGCCGGTCCAGCTGCCGAAGTTGGTGCCTTCCGCGATCCACTTCTGGATCAAGTCGGTCTTTTCCTTCGGCAGCGGATCGCCCTTCTTGGCCGGCGGCATGCGTTCTTCGTCGTCCGCGGCGAGAGTGATCGCCGTGTAGAGCAAGGAGTCCTCGGGCTTCTTGGCGACGACGAGTTTGCCCTTCTTGCTCGTGGTGATGCCTTCCTTGCTGTCGAGGACCACGCCGCCCTTCGGCTTCTTCGCCTTGGCGTCGGCACCGGGGCGGGCCGTGAAATGACACTCGATGCAGTTCTTTTCGAGGATCGGCCAGATCTGTTTCTGGAAGTCGATCGTGCCCTTGGTGTTCTTGCCATCCTGGGCCAGAGTCGGTGTCGCGGCAAGGCAGAGCAGAAGTCCGGTGACGAGGCAGAGTCGCATGCGAGTGGTCTGGGATCGGGTCAGGCGAAGATCGAGGTGATGGGGGAACCCTTGTCGGCGACCTTGAAGGGTCGACCTGATGGCGAGGTGACGACGTAGTCCAGGGGCAAGCCTGTGGCGTGGGCGATGGTCGCGTTGAAATCCTGGATCGAAACGGGATCGCTGGTCACCTCGCGCCCTTCGGCGTCGGTGCTGCCGTAGCGCTGACCGCCACGCACGCCGCCACCGGCAAGCAGGCAGCTGAACGCCTTGGGATAGTGGTTGCGACCCTGGTCCTCGTCGATGTCGGGAGTGCGTCCGAACTCGGTGGCGAGCACGACCAGAGTCTCGCGCAGCAGGCCGCGGGCATCGAGGTCGGCGAGCAGTGCCGAGAGGGCCTGGTCGATGGTGGGCGTGAGGTCAGCGAGGCGATCGAAGTTGTCGGCGTGCGTGTCCCACCCGTCGCTCATGACCTCGACGTAACGAACCCCGTGTTCGACGAGACGTCGGGCCAGCATGCAGCCGGAACCGAATGGGGTCTCGCCGTAGGCCTGGTGCATCGCCTTGGACTCCAGGTCGATGTCGAATGCGGCGAGGTCGCTGCTGCGCATGAGCTGCACTGCCTCGCCGTACGCCTTGCTGTAGGCCGCCACGCCGCGTTGCCCGTGCTTCTCGGCAAACGCCGTGTCGAGCTGCGTAAGGCGCTGCATCCGGCGTTGGAACCGGTCCTGGTCGACACCTCGCGGCAGACTTGCATTCTGGAGCCCGTCCTCGGCACTGCCGATCGGCAGCGCCGGGAACTCCGGCGGGAAGAAACCAGCGCTGGGCATTTCGGCACCACCACCGATGAGCACGTGCCCCGGCAGCGTCGGATTGTGCCTGCCCGCCATGCGGTGGCACCAGGCACCCAGACTCGGATGCTGGATCGTGCCGCGCAGCTCGTAGCTCGTCCGCATCAGGTACTGTGCCTGCGGGTGCGCGCCTTGCTTGCTCGACATCGAACTCACGATGCAGACTTTGTCCATCTGCTCGGCGAGCTTCGGGAAGTACTGACCGAGCAGGACGCCGTCGGCGCGCGTGCGCAGCGCTTCCACGGGACCCTGGGTCGCCTTGCCCGGCTTCGGGTCGAACGTGTCCACGTGGCTCATGCCGCCGCGCAGGAACAAGTAGATGACGTTCTTCGCCGAAGCGCGGCCCAGGACCAGCGGGGGAGCCGGGTCCTGTGCCAAAGCGCGTGCAACTGCCGACGGGCCGAACGTGGCCGCGACGCCGACGCCGAGCAGGGAGCTGGCCAAGCCGCCGACGAAGGTGCGGCGCGTGTCGAGGTCCGTGCCACGGATGAGATCATGCAGGGTCATGGGTAGTCCTTGTTCACCGCACGAAGCGGAACTCGTTGCTGTTGCAGAGAACCCAGACGAGGTCCTTGACCACACCCTCGCCGTCGATGGCGATCGCGCGCCGCCAATCCTGCACTTCCGTCGCGGTTGGCTCCCGGTTCAAGGTCGTGAGGAACGCGACGCGCACGCGCCGTTCGCCGTTCGCGGCCGTCTCGAGGTTGGCCCGCAGC
>JAYUCN010000045.1:0-2673 GCA_043740335.1 Planctomycetota bacterium | reverse complement strand
CGGGCCGGCCGCATCGCCGAAGACCGCGTGCTCGCCGAGGCCTGTCGAGTCGTCACCGTAGCCATAGTCCCCGTTGCTGCCCGCGAGACAGGCGAGTTCCCATTGCGCCTCGGTCGGCAGGCAGTAGCGATAGCCTTCGGGCAGGCGCCCCGCGGTGCGTTCGAGCGCCGTGAGCTTGTCGCAGTACTCGGCCGCCATCGACCAGCTGACGTGCGTTGCCGGCAGTTCGCCATCGGCCCCGGCCGCTTCATTGCCCCACGGTGCCGTGCCCATGAGGCGACTCCATTGCCCGCGCGTGACTTCCGTCTCGGCGAGCCAGTACGGCTCGCGCAACGTCACCCGCTGCTGTTTCTCATCGTCGTCGCGACCGAGCGCCCGCATGTTGCTGCCCATCAGGAATGTTCGCACGGGGATCGGCAGCATGAGTTGCCCGGTGCCATTCATCACGGCGCGCTGCGGCGTGGCCGCCGGATCGGGCAGCGCGTCCGTCGTACCGACGACGCCCGGAACGAAGACACGCGGCGGTAGCGCCTCCACCTGGATGTCGTTCTTCCCCTCGGCGTGCAGCCGCAGCCACCACTCGCCAGCGGCGGGGGCTTCGAGCGCGATCGAGAATCCGCCACCGACGACCGTCGCCGTCGGCATCCGCTTCAGCACGCGCTTCCTCCCGGTCTCCGGCTCGACGAGGTCGTACGGCAGGCTGGTGAACCCGGGCGACGTCACCTTGCCGCGCACCGTGAAGCGGCGATCGCGGACCACGAGGCGGCACGGAGTCGTCACGTCGTGGGCCAGAGGCTCGACGAGCGACACGCCTTGGATCAGGCGCTGCCTCAGTTCCATCTTGATGGCGTCGGCATGCGCCTTGACCTGGGCGTTCGCCGGATCGAGATCCCACGCACGCTGGCTCGCGACCAAGGCAACGTCGAGGTCGGTGGCCCGCAACCTGTCCGCCTGCCTGTCGAGTGCCAAGGCGAGCGGCCGCTTCGCTTCGTCGAACGAGGGCACGAGCTCGAGCACCTGCTCGAGCTTCTCGATCGCAAGGTCGAGGGTCTCGGCTTTGGGCAGCGCTTGCTGCGCCTCGCCGAAGAGCCGCTCTGCCTGGGCGCGGGCCGCGGCAGCAACCGCAACACCGTCGCTGCGAAACCAGCCGTCGAGCCAGCCGAAGGTCACGACGGCGAAACCGACGAACAGGACTGCGCCCACGGCACGTGACCAGAGTCGGCGCGCTGGCAGCGTCGTGAGCGTGCCGTCCGGCGACGGGATCGTCGGCGCCTCGGCCGCGACCGTCGCGGGCCCCGGCCCCGTGAGGTTGGTGCCCGACTCGACGACGGCGCGGATGCGCAGCAGGGTCTGCCGCGGCGGCGGCGTCACGACGCCGGCGCGCACGTGCGTCGCCGCCGACGCATCGGCGAGCGCTTCTTCGCCGGCCTGCACGAGCGGCGCCAGCGCCTTGCCGAGTGCCTTGCCATCGGCGAAGCGATCCTCGGGCCGCCGCTGCACGCAGCGTTCGAACAGCGCATGGACCTCGGGCCGCAGGTCGGGCCGCACCGTGCGCAGCGACGGGAAGTCCTTCTCCTGCACGCGCCGCGCGGTGGCGGCCAGGGTCGTCGGCTCGATCGCGTGTTCGCCCGTGAGCAGGAAGTAGAACGTCGCGCCGAGCGCCCAGACGTCGGCGGCCGGCCCGACATCGGGTGAATCCCATTGTTCGGGCGGCATGTACTGCGGCGTGCCCATGACGCCCGACGCGAGGCTCAGGCTCTGTCCGTCCCCGCCGGCCTTCGCCTTGGCGAGGCCGAGGTCCGCGAGCTTCACGCGCCCCTCGAGCGAGATCAGCAGATTGTCGGGCTTGATGTCGCGGTGCACGATGCCGCGCGTGTGTGCCTCGCCGAGCCCCGAGGCGGCGCCGAACAGGATCGCGAGCGCTTCCTGTTCCGACAGGCGACCCTTCCTCTGCACGCGTTCGCGCGCGCTCTCGCCGCGCACGAACTCCATGACCAGATAGTGGAGCCCGTTCTTCTGGTGCACGTCCATGACGCGCACGACGTTCTGGTGCGCGAGGCTCGCCGCGAGCCGCGCCTCGCGTTCGAACCGCAGGATGAAGTCCGGTGCCTCGGCGGCGAGCGACGGCTTCAGGCACTTCACGTCGAGGTCGAGCTTGAAGTGGCGACCGCGGTAGACCGCCCCCATGCCGCCCTGGCCGACCTTCGCATAGAGCACCGCGGGCTCGAGCACCTTGAACCTTCGATCGTCGGCGCATCGCGCAACCAGGGATCGTGCAGGAGGTCGGGCGCGGGGACCGGCGTGTCGGGCATTGGCAGGTGCGGAGCATAGCGTCCGCGCGTCCGCACCCGCACACGAGCCGCGACGAACGTCGTCGCGGCGCGGCTTGACGATGGTTCGCGGCGTCGCACGACCGCGTGCTACCATTCTGGACGCGTGACCACTGACCTCCTGCACCACCTGGCCACCACCCTCGCCAGCGAGCATCCCGAACTCCAGTTGCTCCTCCTGTTCGGCTCGCGTGCCCGCGGCGACCACCGGCAGGAGTCCGACTGGGATCTCGCCTTCATGGCCAAGAACGGTTTCGATCTCGCCGGGGCCCAAGTCACCGCCAGCACGACGCTCGGCACGGATCGCATCGACTTCGTCGACCTCGGGCATGCAACCGCCCTC
>JAYUCN010000044.1:0-6528 GCA_043740335.1 Planctomycetota bacterium | reverse complement strand
AGGTCCATCGGCGCGTTGCCGGCGCGTTCGCCGACCCCGAGCGCTGTGCCGTGGATGCGGTCGGCGCCCGCTTCGATCGCGGCGAGGCAGTTGGCGATGCCGAGGTCGCGGTCGCGATGGCCGTGCCAGTCGACCCCGAGGGTCTTGTCGTGCTGGTCGGCCAGCTCGCGTACGAAGCGCACGACGGCGCGCGTGCCCGCCGGGGTGGCGTGGCCGACGGTGTCGCAGACGCAGAGGCGGCGGGCGCCCAGTTCGATCGCTTCGCTGTAGAGGGACTTGATCGTCTCGGGCCGCGCCCGCGTGGTGTCTTCGGTCACGTACATGACCGGCAGGTTGTGCTGCTGCGCGAACGACAGCGCTTCGCGCGTGTTCTGGAGCATGCGATCCAGCGTCCAGTCTTCCGCGTACTGGCGGATGTAGCTGCTGCCGATGAAGGCGCAGACCTCGATCGGGATGCCGGCCCGCTGCGTCATCTCGACGACCGGTTCGATGTCGCTTGTGACCGTGCGACAGGCCACGTTGGCGCCGATGCGAAGGTGGCGATCGGCAATGTGCTTGGCGAGCAGGAAGATGTCCTCGCGCGGTCGGCCACCGGCCCCCGGCAGACCGAGGTTGGCCGTGTGGATGCCGAGCCGGTCCATGCGCTCGAGCAGGTCGATCTTCTGGTCGAGGCGGGGGTCGCTGACGGCCGGGGACTGCAGCCCGTCGCGGAGCGTCTCGTCATCGAATTGCAGCGGGCGGGTCGGGAGGAACGTGCCGCTGCTCTGGTTCCAGTCGTGGATGAGGTCCGCGATGCGCGTCATGGCACACAAGCGTAGCGGCGGGCTCAGACCATGGCAGGCTTCTCGACGCTGCGGACCCATCCCTGCATGATCCGGCAGTGATCGTGATGAAGTTCGGTGGCACCTCGGTCGGCGATGCGAGGTCGATCCGCCAGGTCGTGCAGATCGTTCGCCAGCAGTTGGCCCGCCGGCCCGTCGTCGTCGTGTCGGCACACGCCGGTGTCACCGATGCGTTGCTCGCAGTGGCGCAGCGGGCGCCTGCAGGTGATGCGGACACCAGCGCGATCGCCGAATGCCACTGCCGGATCCTGCGCGACCTCGGCCTGCCGGCCGACCTGCTCGACCCGCTGCTCGGCGAACTGCAGGACCTCGCCCGCGGCCTGCGCCTCGTCGGTGCGGTGAGTCCGAGGGCCCTCGATCTCATGGCCAGCTTCGGCGAACGATGCAGCGCGCGCACGGTCGCTGTGGCGTTGCAACGGGAGGGTGTCCTGGCGACGGCTGTCGATGCCTTCACGGCGGGTCTGCGCACCGACAGTTCCTTCGGCCGCGCGCGACCGCTGCCGGACGATGGTCGCATCGCGGCGTTCCTGGCTTCAGTGAAGGGGGTGCCGGTCGTGACGGGTTTTCTCGGCGCCGACGAGCAGGGTAACATCACGACACTCGGCAGGAACGGAAGCGACTACTCGGCCGCGCTGTTCGGCGTCGCGTTGGCCGCCGAGGAGATCCAGATCTGGAAGGATGTCGACGGCGTTCGCACGGCCGATCCGCGGCTCGTGCCTGGAGCCTTGCCGATCCGCACCATGAGTTTCGAAGAAGTCTGCGAGCTCGCCTCGTTGGGCAGCAAGGTGCTGCACCCGGCGGCGATGGTGCCGGCGATGCAGCGCGGCATCCCGCTGCGCGTGCGCAACACCCAGGATCCCGAGGCCCCGGGCACGACGATCGAGGCTGCGGCCAAGGCGGCGCGGCCCGCCGTGCGAGCCATCTCGCACCGGGCCGCGGTGGCCCTCGTCACCGTGCGGTCGCAACGGCTCGTGCCGCAGCATGCGTTCCTGGCGCGGGTCTTCGCCGAGTTGGCCGAACTGCAGTGCGATGTCGGTCCAGTTGCGGTGTCGGAGGCGGCCGTCACGTTCGCGATCGACAGCGGCCTCATGGCAATGGCGCTACCGCGTCTACAGGCGCTCGGCGATCTGCGCATCGCGGCGGATCAGGCCGTCGTCGGCGTCGTCGGCGACCGGCGGGCGATCGAGAACGGCGGTGCCGCCGCCGTGCTGACGACGCTTGCCGGTGCCGGCATCGAGGTGCGCTGTGCTGGCCAGGGCTCGCACGGCGGCACGGTGGCGTTCGTCGTGGCGGCCAGCGATCTGGCGCGAACGGTCGTGCTGCTGCACGCACGGTTCTTCCCCGGCTGACCCCCGATGATGCCTTCGATGCGATTCTCCCGGCCGATGGTGCGCGACGCGATCGCGGTCGCGGCGATTGCGGTGCTGACCGTGCAGGCCCTGCGGCGCTGGTGCGGGGACCGCTACATCGTGCCGTCGAACAGCATGCAGCCCGTGCTGTACGGCGATCCGAGGTACGGAGACATCGTGTTCGTCGACAAGTTGGCGAGCGCCGCTGCCCGCCGCCGCCACGACCTCGTCGTCGTGCAGCACCCGGACCCGGAGAAACCGAGCCAGCAGCTCGTGAAGCGCATCGCGGCCGTGGGGGACGACCAGATGGCGTGCTGCATCGACATTCGCGGCGGCGACATCTGGCTCGGCCCGGACCAGCAGCACATGCAACGAGAGACGAAGGATCCGCTCGAGGCCCGCTCGATGCGAGTGCCGTGGGCGTCCTGGCCCTCGAACCAGGAAGCGCTACTCGACGTGCGAGCTGCGGTCCGCGACGGCGTTGTGCTGCGAATCCCGGCCCTGGATTTCGCGGCGGCCGAGGCTCGCGGACTCTTCACCTCGAAGGCGCGGTCCGAACGCCGGCTCGATCCAGCGCTGCGCGTCGTGCCGACGGGCTTCCTCGGTACTGCCAAGCCCGTCGACGCGACCTATGTCGACGCCACCGGCACGCGGGGCTTGGTCGGCGAAGACGTCGGGATGGCTGATTGCGGCATGGACCTCGAGCTGCTCGATCCGGTCGCCGGGCTCCTTTGCTCGATCGACTCGAGTGCAGAGGTGCTCACGTTCCATTGGCAACCAGCAACGGGGCGGATCGAACTGTGGCGCAACGGCGAGACCGTGAAGAGTGCCGACTTGCCGCCGTCGGCGCTCGGTGTGCATCGCATCGAGTTCGGACTCCTCGACGACCGCGCCTTCTTCGTGGTCGACGGCGACCGCGACGGCATGTTCGTGGTTGCTCGTCGCTCAGAATGGCAACCCGAGCGCGAGCCTCGCAAGGTGCCACACTGCTACGTCCACCTCGGTGTCGTCGGCGATCAGCCGCTGCGGCTGGCCTCGCTGCGCGTCTTCCACGACGTCTTCGCGAGGCGTGAGCCGATCGTTGGCATGCCGGGCCTGCCGAACGATTGGCCGAAGGTCGTGAAGGCCGGCACGTGGTTTCTGCTCGGCGACAGTCCGTTCGACAGCCGCGACAGCCGGCAGTTCGGCCCCGTGCCGAGTTCCTCGTTCCTGGGCGTTCCGCGTCTGGTCCTCGGACCCTGGCCGCGCTGTCGATGGCTCTCCTCGTGACGGACAGCCCCGAAGGCGAACTGGAACCACGAGCGGTGCTGGGAGTCGGCGTCGTTCTGTACTGCGTGCTGGCAGTCACAGCACTGCTGTGGCTCTGGGCGCGCGACCGCCTCGAGGCGTTGCCGCTTGCGGCCATCGGCCGCCACGGGCCCTGGCTCGCTGCCGCGGTCGGTCTCGCGGTCGGGTGGCTCGGTGCCCTGGTCGTTGCCTTCATGACGACTCATATGCAGAAGCTGCGCGAGCACGAGACCATGACACGGCGTGTGTTCGGCTGCATGGGCGAAGTGTCGGCGGTCGCGTTCGTGCTGGTTGCTGCGGTCGCCGAGGAGCTGTTCTTCCGGTTGGCCGTCCAGGACTCGTTCGGTCTTGCCGGTTCGGTTGCCGTCTACGTCGTGCTGAATATCAGCATCGGTGGCCTATGGTGGCTGCCGATCACCCTGCTGCACGCATTGGCGCTCGGCCTGATCGTGCAACAGGGGTTCGGACTGCTCGGCTCGGCGACAGCGAACGCGATCCTGAATCACCTGAGTCTGCGGAGGATGCAGTGCACGTGAGTTTTCTGGGTTGGGCAGTCCTTCTCCCCTGTGTGATTGCACAAACACAGGGGACGCCGCCTGCGGCCAGGCGCGACGTGATGCTGCTGCCGCAGGCGGTGGTCCTGCCGCGTGCCGAACGTGAGATCATCATCGACGGCTCCCTCATCGATTGGCCCGAGCTGCCTGCGATCCGGCTCGACGACAAACGGCAGCTCTCGGGCACGGCAATGAACGCCTGGCACGGCCCGAACGATGTCAGTGGCGTCGTGTTCATGATCTGGGACCTCGAAGCGCTCTTCGTGGCCTGTGCGGTGAAGGACGAATGGCATCGCGCGCTGGATGCAAACACGCTGCAGCTCACCGAGATCCCTGCGGCGGACTCGGTGGTGCTCACGTTCGACCCGGAGCGCAACACGCGCGCGCTCGGCACCGATCCAGGTCGGCGTGAGGATCGCGAGTTCTGGCTCGCCGATGAAACCGGCCGCGACGTCGTGCAATGGGACCGGCTGCGTGGCACGGCACGCGTTCTCGACGCCAAAGCGGCGCGGGTGGTCGTGCTGCACGACAAGGAGAAAGGCATCACGACCTATGAAGCCAGGATCCCTTGGACCGAGATCCTGCCGCCAGGTCACACGCCGACGGCGGGGCTCGTATTCGACATGCAGGTCGTCATTAACGACTTCGACGAGAGCACGGACCGCATGCCGCAGACACGGATCGGCTGGACGTTCGGCTGTGGCGACGTGGTCGACCCGGGCCTGTTGGGCAGTGTGATGCTTGTCGCCGACGCCGCAGCATTGCAGGGCTCGGTGCCCGAATTCCCGCCGAAGCCCGGGCTGGCCGAACCGCCCGTTCCGCCAGCCGAGCACTGGCAGCAAGTATCGGCCCGATTGCTGCAGTCGCCGCCCGTCGTGTCCGCGGGGCGGACTCCCGCTCCCGAATTGGCCGGTGGCCAGAATCGCCTCGCCGTGCTCGAGGAGATCGATGGCGAGTGCGCGCGGTTCCCCCGCGTCGACTTCCTCGAGTTCCATCACCGCATCCATCGCCGCATGCTGCGCGAGATCGCCGGTATCAGCGCGCGCGGCCTGCCGTCCTTCTGGCGTCAGCGTCTCGAATCGGTGTCGAAGGCGGCGGCGGATCCGGTGCCGGACGGAACGGTGCGCATCTTCCGATTGCCCATGGGCGGTTGGCTCTTCCGTACCCCGCAAAAGGGCTTCCTGGTCGATGCGGCGGGCGCCGACCTGGCCGAGCTGCTCTGGGGCGGAGCGGAGTTCTGCATCCTGACCCAGCCAATGGACATGGTGCGCCGGAACGACCAGCTGCTGGTCCGCATGTTCTTCGCCGAACCACCGCGGTCCATCCTGTCGCACATCGCGTTTCATCTGCCGGTGATCGCCATGGACCGCATGCCGCTCGTCGAGCCGGGCAAGTCCTATGGGCAGAGCACGGGCGAAACCGTGCAGGCTCTTGGCAAGAAGCTCGCCGACGGTTCGGTGACCTGGAGCTGCAGTTATCGGATCGAAGTGCCGGCGGGCCCGAAGATCCTGCTGGTCGGGCCCAATCTCCGTGCACAGGAGGTGGACGCGGGTCCCGTCGACCTCATGGTCCTGTCGTCGCGCAATGTCGAGGTGCTGGAGATCGTGCAGAAAGTGAAGCCGGCCCTCGTTGTCCTCGACGATGCGTTCTATTGCAATTCCCACCCGAGTCTGCCTCGAGTCAGCCTGCGTGACATGCACGCGCTGCAGCAATCGCTGAGCCCGCAGCGGTCCCTCATTCTCGCCCCCGGTGAGTCGTGGGACGTTGCCGCCACTCGTGGAAAGTGAGTGGCGAGATTGTCGATTCCCGTATTGCCGTGTTTTGTCGAGTCCGTGCTTGCGATTGGGAGTGTGATTCACCAAACTGCTCCGCGATTCTGGGCCTCCCGCACGGAATAGAAGACCCCTTTCCAGGTGATAGCATGGTAGCAAAGAAGACCAATCCGGCGATGGAGTTCATCGTCGACAGCTTGAAGAGCAACCGAAGCGTCGCGTACCGGGATATTGCGGAAGCCGCTGCCAAAAAGAGGCTGAAGGTATTCCCGATCATGTTCGGTCGCGCCCAGGCACTGCTCGGCATCGTCAAGTCGGCAGCGCGTGGCCAGGGCAAGGCCGCCAAGGCCGCGCGGGTGAAGGCCGGCGCGCAGATGGGCGTGAAGCGCGGCCCCGGTCGCCCGCGCAAGAATCCCCTCCCGGGTTTCGACGGCACGCTCGACGGCATCGTGGCGGCGGTGAAGGGCAGCGAGCAGGCGAAGGCCCGCTATCGCACTGCCCTGGAGCGCATCCAGTCGATCCTGGCCGACGTGTTGGCCTGATCCTGATAGCGTCTACGGCGCGTTGCCCACGAGCCGTCGCCAGGCTGGTGCATAGCGTTCGTGCAGCCGTCGCGCCGTGTAGTCGGCAAACCGCGGCACGAGTCGTGTGGCCACGGGGCCGATTGCACCGCCGTGCAAGGCCCGGCCGTCGAGGTGGGTGACAGGCGCGATGTCGCGAAGCG
>JAYUCN010000043.1:0-2677 GCA_043740335.1 Planctomycetota bacterium | reverse complement strand
GCGCTAAGCTACTTCCGGAACCGCTGCGCGAGGCACCGACACCGAACGGCGTCGACCTGGGCACGCGCATTGGTCATGCTGATGCCATGCTCGCCGCTCTGCTCACGCTCCTCGCAGCACCGCAGGCTCCGCCCGCACCGCCCGCCCTGTCGCCGCTACCGCCCGCCGACGTCCACCTCGACGGCTGGCTCGGCGCGCGCGTCGAGAAGAACCGCGTGCAGTGGCTCGACCGCGTCGACCTGGCACCGCGGCTCGAGCCGTTCGTGCATCGGCCAGCACAGCAGGCCTGGGCTGGCGAACACATCGGCAAGTGGATGCACGCGGCATCGCTCGCCTGGGCCAACTCCGGCGACGCCCTCCTGAAGGAACGGCTCGATGGTGCGGTCGAAGCACTGCTCGCGACGCAGGAACCGGACGGCTACCTCGGCGCCTACCTGCCAGCACAGCGCTTCCAGTTGTTGCCGGGCGCCGACTGGGACGTGTGGACCATCAAGTACGCGCTGCTCGGCCTGCTCGAATACCACACGCAGACCGGCGAGCCGAAGTCGCTCGCGGCGGCACGCGCCGCCGCCGACCTGCTGCTCACCACCTTCGCTCCGGGCACACGCAGCATCCTTGCCGCCGGCACGCACGTCGGCATGGCGGCGACGTCGGTGCTGGAGCCCATCGTCGCGCTCTACCGCGCCACGCGCGACGAACGCTACCTCATCTTCGCGCGGCGGCTCACAGCCGCGTGGAACGAGCCCGGTGGCCCGCGCATCGCCGCTGCGCTGCGCGAGCATGGCCGCGTCGCTCGCACGGCGAACGGCAAAGCCTACGAGATGCTGTCCAACCTCGTCGGACTCTGCGCACTGCACCGCGCCACGGGCGAGCGCACGTTCCTCGAACCGGTGCTCACGGCCTGGCAGGACATCGTGCAGAACGAACTGCTGCCGACGGGCAGCATGAGTGCGCACGAGCACTTCACGGGCGGTGGCCGCTTGCCGGCTTCGCCAGAGGCCAACCTCGGCGAGACCTGCGTGACGGTGACGTGGCTACAGCTCAACCTGCAGCTCCTGCAGATCACGGGCGAGGCACGGTTCGGTCACGAGATCGAACGCACTGCCTGCAACCACCTCGCGGCGGCGCAGCGGCCCGACGGCGCGCAGTGGTGCTACTACACGGCGCTGCGCGGCACCAAGCCGTACGACGCCGGCATCACGTGCTGCTCGTCGAGCGGGCCGCGCGGACTCTCACTGCTGCCGCAGGCGGCGGTGCTGGTG
Organism: Planctomycetota bacterium; assembly: GCA_043740335.1. Classification (GTDB taxonomy): domain Bacteria; phylum Planctomycetota; class UBA1135; order UBA1135; family UBA2386; genus DASVAL01. The sequence goes on along the minus strand of JAYUCN010000043.1, from coordinate 1,415 downwards.
AGCGGCGACGGTGCTCTCGTCGTGAACCTGCTCGAAGCGGGCCACGGCACAGCGACGCTCGGCGGCAAGAAGGTGACGTTCACGCTCGCGAGCGACGTGCCACGCACGGGTGCGGTGAAGCTGTCGTTCGGCGGCGAGCTACCGGCGACATTCCCGGTGCGCGTGCGGGTGTCGGATTGGGCAGTGCCGGCGACGCTGCGCATCGGCGGCGAAGACCGCACGATCGAGCAGCCGGGTTGGTGCGACGTGCCGGCGCGTGCCTGGCGGGCGGGCGACACAATGGAACTCATCGCGCGGTGCCGGCTGACCAAGGTCGCCGATCGCCATGACGAGCAACGCGTCGCGCTGCAGTGGGGACCGTGCGTGCTGGCGCTGCCGACCGGTGCGAACCACGCGGGCGAGAGCCCGCGCTACGTCGCCAGCTCCGCACAGCCACGGTTGCTGCCGGGACCCGCACTGCGCGTCGCGTGCGAACTGCAGCATGGCATCCGGGGCGTGCCCGTGGAATTGGACACGTTCGCGGACGCGGGCGCCGACGGCGGCACCTACCGCGTCTGGCTCGCCAACCTGGTGGCCGGTGAGATCCTGGTCGCGAACGAGACACGCAACCGCAAGGGCAACGTGGCCGGCGCGATCACGGATGGCGATCGCGACAGCTTCGTGGTGACGTTCGACGGCACGGCCGCAACGGAGGACTGGTACGCGATCACGTTCGCGAGTCCGCAGGAAGTCGCCACGGTGACCTTCGCGCACGGTCACGCGTTCCACGACGGCGGTTGGTTCGACGCAAGCAAGGGCAGACCGATGGTGCAGGTGCGCGCGTCGCTGGGCGCCGAATGGCAGACGGTGGGTGAACTCGCGCAGTATCCGGCAACGACGGCGACAGACAGCTTGGGAGTCGCCGACGGCCAGCTGTTCACGCTGAAGCTCGACCAGCCGGTGACCGCGGTCGAAGTGCGCGTCCTCGGCGCGCCGGCCGGCGGCGACAATGCGGCACAGGCGTTCAGCTCGTGCGCGGAACTGACGGCGCAGCGTTGAACCCACTGATCGTCGCGGTGATGAGAAGGCGCGTCGTCGATCCGAGCGTTCAGGTGCCGTGCCGGCTGAGCCCGAAGTGCGTGTAGGTCGGCCGTTCCTGGCCCTGGTTGTCGCTCGGGATGTTGGCGATGCCGCCGAACTGCTCCAGGTACATGCACGACGATCCGCCTTCGTCGCAGAGCATGCCATCGCAGGCACCGAAGGTCTTCAGGAACAGGCCGACCTCGGCGCGCGTGAAGCCCATGCTCGCTCGCGGCTGGCGGCCGTCGACGACCAGCAGGAACAAGCGGTTGCCGTCGCAATCGATGGCCATCGCGGTGCGCGGCTGACGGTTGCGCAGATCGCCGAGCTGCACCTCGCCCGCAACCAGCACGTCG
>JAYUCN010000042.1:0-2678 GCA_043740335.1 Planctomycetota bacterium | reverse complement strand
TGCTCCCCGAACTGTGTCGCGAGCTCGGTCCCGACTTCCCACGGCTTGGATACCCAGATCCAGCGCGTGCCCAGCGTGAACCGGTTGGCGGACGTTCCCGGCGTGATGCCGTCGTCGTGCAGCACCATGAAGTACAGGTCCGCCGACAGGTCCTCGGCAAATCGGTGGCTGCCCTGGATGCCACCGAACCACTGGTCGTCGTTGGCGGTCGCTGGCGTCACGGTCTCGCGCACCTGCATCGCCCACGCGACCAGTGTGCAATCGTCCGACTTCCAGGTCTGGAAGATGCCGTCGAACGCGCGCCCCTGGCTCTTCCAGTCGAGTGGGCCGACGAGGCGTTGGTCGCCGAGCGCTACCTCCTGGCGACCGATGCGGGTGCTGCCGCGAAGGCAGGGCGTGCGCCGCAGGTCGACGTAGGCCTGGTGCACGTCGAGGCCGTCGGCAGAGTCGTCGATGGTCGAGGCCTCTTCGCCGTACTCGCGCACGTCCTGCAGCTGCACGAAGGCGCCGAGATCGTCGGCGAAGTCGAGGCCCAGTTGCACGCGCGTGCGCTGCGTGAGGAAGTCGTTCGTGCCCGGCCTTGTCTTGTCGTCGAGGTCCAGGTCGATCTGGTTCTCGTAGCGCATGCGGAACTGACCACCGAGCGTGACCTTCCTCACCCCGGGAGCGACGAACTCGGTGGTCAAGGGGGCGGCGGGGGACGATGCACCCTGCGCGAGCAGTGCTGCGCTGAACAGGCTGAAGCCGCAGGCGATACGCAGTGCGGTCACGTTCTTTCCTCGTGGTTCTCGGTGAGCATGCGCGACGGAACTATTCGCGCGGCGATGGAAGTTCAAGCCGCGTGTTCGTCCCGAACTCGGCTCACGCGGGCGCTGGCGGCTTCCTCGCACGCATCGCGTGACGCACGCCGACGCCGGCGCCAGCACCGAGCAGGGCTGGCAGGAAGGCGATGAGCCAGCTGTACGGTTCGGAGGGGAACGGTTGCGCGTGCCCGATCGACGCCGCGATGGCAGCGGCGACCGGGATCGCAGCGCCGGCCGCGAGCCACCACAACCACGCCGCGCGCGGCTGCAGCCAGCTGCAGACGAACGCGGTCGCGAACACGAGCAGTGCAGGCATCTGCACGTCCTCTTCGTGCTGGTCGACGTAGCCGGCGAGGGCCGCGAGCAGGATGGCGACCGGCAGTACGGTGAGCGTGCGCCGGAACGAGGACCGAGCAACCGTCATGTGCAACCTCCATGCAGTGGACACAGCACCCGCGCAAGCGGCGACCGCCGTGCGCGCGACGGCGAAGGTGCCGCCGCGTCGATGCGCGGCCCGGCAGGCCGCGACGAACGTCTGCTCGATCTCCACGCCGAAGCGCCGCCGGAACGAGCCGGGGCAGCCGCGCAGGAACAGCGCATGCAATGCCAGGGCCCAGCGTACGGTGAACGGTTCGCGGTGCGTGTTCACGTGGCTGCCCCCGGCCGCGGCCGCGCGTCCTTCGCCGGGATCAACCGCCGAGCCTTTGCCGTCACCACGAGTGCGGCGAGCCGCCGACTCTCTCCGCGCAAGGCGTCGCGGCCGCGATCGGTGAGCCGGTAGTAACGACGGCGTTCGTCGTCGAGCGTCGCATCGGGGCGCTCGTCGGATTCTTCGATCCAGGCCTGGTCGAGCAGTTGCTGCAGCGAGCGGTAGAGCGTCGCCGGCGGCAGGCGCACGGCGCCGGCGGACAGCGTCGCCGCCTCCAGCATGATGCCGTAGCCGTGGCGCTGCTGCTGCGCGAGCGCCAACAGGATGTGGAAGACGGTCGGCGACAGCGGGCCGGGCGCTGTGGAAGCGACGGGCGCGTTCGACATGGGTCGCCGCTTCACTTGCCACCGTCCTGCTTGCCCTTCCGGGCCTCCGGCTCGGTGGCGCCCGTGGCGGGTTCCTTGGCTTGCCACGCCGTGAGGAATCGCGCGGGATCCTGCAGGAAGGCGAGCACCGACGGGCCGAGTTCCTGTTCGTCGCCGGTGAGCACGGTCGGCACCGCACCGTGGGCGAGTCCCTTCGCGACGAGCACCGGCACGCGACCACCGAACTCCGCGGCCTTGCGGGCGAAGATCTGCGCATCGCCGAGCAACATCGGGAAGTCCTGTTCGCCGACGACCAGCAGCGTCGGCGGCAGCTCCTTCGACAGATGCTGGAGCGGGCTGCTGTCGATCATGAGCTTCGCACTGCGCCCGAACACCTCGGCACCGCGGCCGGCCATGAGTGTGTCGCCGAAACTCATGGGGTCGCTGGCCCGCGGCGCGAGATCGACCGGCGCACTGAGACCGACCACCGCGGTGAGATCCTTCGGCAAAAGCCGGTGCGGGGCCAGCCACCGCGCATCGGTTGCCAGCAGCAGCACGAGCTGCGCGCCCGAACTGTGGCCCGCGAGCAGGAGCCGCTTGCCGTCGCCACCGTGCGTCGCGATGTGGTCGTGAACCCAGGCCACGGCCGCCGCGACGTCCTCGATCATCGCCGGCCAGATGGCGGGAGGGCAGAGCCGATGGTTCACGAGTGCGCAGCCGAGTCCGTGCGCCTGGAGATGCTTGCCGACGACGGCGAGGTTCTTGTAGTTGCCACCGTGCCAGCCGCCGCCGTAGACGAACACCACCGTGGCGAACGGCTGGTCGGCCTTGGCCGGCAGGAAGAGGTCGAGCTTCTGGTTG
>JAYUCN010000041.1:0-2678 GCA_043740335.1 Planctomycetota bacterium | reverse complement strand
GTCTTCCACGCCGCGCAGCACTGAGCGTGTGCCACGCCAATCGCGCGGCGCGGACGCCCTCGCGTGGGACGCCGGCAAACCTGCGGCACACCGCCCCTCCTGCACGGTCTGCACGGTCGATGGCACCTTGACGTTCCGCAGGGGCGGTATGAACATGGCCGCGATCCCGGACACTTGGTCCGTGCTCTACCAGCCGTGCGTGCTCCCTACTGTGGAAGTGCCCGCAGCGGCGTGTCCCTCCAATCGAAGGAATCAGCCGATGCATTCCGCTCTCGTTCTGGCGACCTCGATGGTCGCTCTCGGTGGACTGGTAGACGCCCAGACCAGTTCGGCGCCGTGCTACGAACCGAACTTCGGCGTGCTGCTGGGCAGTGCGGACGACTCGGTGTTCCCGGCGATCACGTTGACCACGCCGTTCCCGGCATTCGGCACGGCTTACCTGCAGGCCGAGGTCAGTTCGAACGGGTTCCTGTGGCTCGGTGCGAACAGCAACCCTGACTCGGGCTGTTGCTCGGGAACGGGCGCGGCCCTGGCCGCCGGCGCTGCGCGCATCTGCGCACTGTGGACCGACCTGGTCACGGACGGCATCGACGGCTCGGGCGTCTACCACAACTCGCTGCCGGGGCGCGAAGTGATCACCTGGGCGAACGCGTTCGAGTCGTACGACCCGACGATCCGCTTCACGGTGCAACTGCAGCTGGTCGGCACCGGCGAGTTCACGGTCTGGTTCCATCCCAACACCACGATCGCGCAGGTTCCGCATACGGGCGTCTGCGGCGCGTCGCCGGGTGGCGTCGCCGATCCCGGCTCGACCGACTTCTCGGCGTCGTTCCCGTACAACAGCAACACGCAGGCGACCCTGTACGAACAGTGGTCGTTCGGCCTCTTCGATCTCGCGCAGCGCACCTTCGAGTTCCTGCCAACCGGCAGCGGCGGTTGGCTGCTGCAGGACCGCCCGTCGTGTCCCTTCGTCGGCGGCTCCTGGGGGATCTATGGACCAGGGTGTCCGCCGCCGAGCGGCATCAGTGGCGCGAGTTTCTACGAACTGTTCACGGGCAGCAACCTCGACCTCGACAACCTCGAGTTCGAGCTCATGCCGGCCGGTACGGTGGGCTATCTCGTGCAAGCGACATCGAACTCGTTCTTCAGCGGCTATGTCAACGTGGTGCCGATGCAGGATGACCAGGTCGTCGACCAGATCTTGCCGTTCCCGTTCGTGCATCCGGGCGGCATCTGCACGACGGCGGGCTTCTGCTCGAACGGCTTTCTGTGGCTCGACAACTTCAACAACGCCGCCCCGGCAGCGCCCTATGTGCCGGCGTTCCTGTTCGACGGCCCGCGCATCGCGGCGCTGTGGACCGATCTCGATCTGACCGCCTTCGGCACCGCCTACTTCGACACGACGCCGACGACCGCGTACTTCACGTGGATCGATGCGGCCGACTTCACCAATCCGATTCTGCGGAGCACGTTCCAGATCCAGTTGATCAACGACGGACGCATCAAGCTCTGTTACCACAACCTCAACGTCGGCGCGAACCGGCCCGTGCTCGCGGGCTATGGAGTCGGCGGCGCGACCCATGACCCGGGTTCCCTCGACCTCACCGCGAGCTTGCCATTCACGAGTGGTACCGGAGTATTGCCCGTGACGCTCGACTGGATGGGCGTGCCACCGGTGCTCGGCAGGCCCTTCCCGCTGCAGGCAGGCAACCTGCGGCCCAGCGCGGTGCTGGGGGTGCTGGCGTTGGGCCTCACACAGTTCAATCCCGGCATCCCGCTCGCGGCGGCAGGAATGCCGAACTGTTTCCTGCACACGAGCCTCGACGTGACGCTGACCTTCGTGGCGACACCGCCGACGACGACGCTCAACCCCCTCGCGATCCCTGGCAACGCCGCCTTCGTCGGCTTCCAGTTGTACGCGCAGGTTGCGATCCTCGATCCGGGTATCACGCCGTTGGGTTTGTCCGCGTCGAACGGCGGCACGATGACCTTGGGTTTCTATTAGGAACGCGCTCCCTATCTCGCGTCGCTGGGCGGCGTGAGAGCGGCACGACCGGAAGTAGCAGCGACCTTCGTTCGAATCCACGATTTCGAATACCCAATGAACTTCATCAGCATCCTGTGCCTGTCGTGCCTCTTCCTGCCCTTGTCATTGCCCGCACAGGCTGCTGGCCTGCGCGGTGGTGTACAGGAGTCGACGCTCGTTCCGCGGCTCTCGCCTCCAGATCCTGCCGCTGCTGAGCGGGTCATCACGGTCGAGGCCGTCGCGGAGGTGCGGGTCATGCCCACCGAATTGCGCGTCGTATTCGCGGCCAGTGCCACAGCCGCCACCGCAAGCGAGACCAATGCCGCATCCGCCAGACTGCTGGCGTCCGCCCGTACGCGTCTTGAAACCTCCGGCATCCCGGCTACCGACATCGACCATGACTTCATCGCCATGGTGCCCGTCTACACCTGGGGCGTCACCAGGCAGGGCGATCGCGACGTGGTAGCGGAGAAGCGATCGGGGTACAGGCTGCAACACAACCTGCATGTGCGCGTGCGCGACGAGGCGTCGGCGGCGGCCGTGATCACCGCGGCGCATGAGGTCGAAGGGATCGAGGTGCTCGCGATCGACTACTGGAGCAATCAGTTGGAGCAGAAGCAGGTGGAAGCACGCGACAAGGCACTCGCAGCGG
>JAYUCN010000040.1:0-6539 GCA_043740335.1 Planctomycetota bacterium | reverse complement strand
AGGATTGCTGTTGGCGATGAGATCGATGTCGCCATCGCTGTCGACGTCGGCGCTGAAGAAGTTGTCGACGGAATAGCCGGCGTTGAACAGCAGGCCCGGCGGTCCGACGGGGCCGTCGTAGCGGAAGTGGCCGCCACCATTGTTGTGCAGCAGCACCATGACTTCGAACTGGCCCGGCAGGAACTGCGGTACGACGTCATCCTGCGCGCCGTCGCCGTCGACATCGGCGTGGAAGCCGCCGCCGAAGAACCTGCCAGGCGGCGGCGCCACCGGGGCCGAGTACGAAGTGAGCTGTCCGTCGCCGCCGTTCCGATAGCCACCCTCGCCATGCACGAGGAAGTCCGGATCGCCATCGCGGTCGGCATCGTGCACCGCATCTTCGCGCGCGATGGTCAGCGCGTTGTTGCCCCCGGCGACCGGCATCGGGTTCTGGAGCCAGGGGCCACGGCCGAAGAACACGCAGCGCCCGGCCACGAAGTCGACATCGCCGTCGCCGTCGACGTCGGCAGCACCCGCCATGCTCTCGGAGCCGGCACCCGCGAACGCCCAGGCCGGTGCGAAGTCGCCGCCGCCGCGATTGGTCGAGATCTCGAACGTCGAGGCGAAGTTGAGCTGCGGCCAGGCATAGTAGGGGCCGCCGCCGCCGCAGCAGACACCGTCGAGATCGCCGTCGCCGTCGATGTCGGCCAGGTACTCGGCGGGACCACCGATCGCCGCCGGTTCGGCAGTCAGCGTCGTCGGCCCCGTGCGGCGAAAGATCTGGTAGCGATGGACACCATTGGTGCCAAGCTCGGGATGGAACACGACGACGTCCGCGTCGCCGTCGCCGTCGAGGTCGCCGCCCATCCACAGATAGGGTGTGCCGATGTAGTTGAGGGTCGTCGCCAGCGTCTGTTGCACCACCAACTGGGTGCCGCTGAGGTGCAGGACGCGCGCCGTGTTGGTGCCGCGGTCGGACAGCAGCAGCTCGGCGCCGGGCGTGCCGTCGAGTTCGATGGCGCTGATGCGCGAAGTGGCCGACCATGTCGCCTGCAGCGTCGTCGAGATCACCGCGCCCGTAGCGAGGTTGAGCTGTACTTCGACATTCGGGGTGTTGTCGATCCAGCTCACCACGGCGAAGTCGGGCGCCCCGTCGGCGTCGAAGTCCCCGGTGCTCACGGCGTGGAAGTTCCGCCACAGGGCCAGCGGGTAGGTGCTCACCTGGAAGGTGAAGTTCGGTTGCGAGAGGTACTTCTCGGTGCCGAGCCCGCCGCAGACGACGAAGTCCTGCCGGCCATCGCCGTTGAAGTCCGCGGTGGCGATCGCGAAGGACCGAGGTGCTGGGAACGCGATGCCGCCGAGGCCGAACGTTCCCTGCCAGGCGACCGTGAAGGCGCCCTGGTCGTTGCGCCAGACGACGATCTGCGTGTTGCTGCGGTTCTCGTGGATGCGCGAGCCGACCGCGTCGAGGTCCCCGTCGCCGTCGATGTCGAGCAGGCGCTGGAACGGTGCTGAGTCGAGCGGCAGCATGGCGAGCGGAGCGTGCAGCACGGCTTCGTTTTCCTGGGCCAGACCAGGGGTCGTGACGCACAGCGTCACGACGCTGGCCACGAGTGTCGTGGCACGATGCGGGAGCGAGTGGATCAGGTGGTTCATGCGGTTCCTGGCCGGCGCGAAGTTACTGGGTCGCGGCGCGTGCAAACGTTGAGCCATCGCCGAGGGCCGCAGGATACCGGCCCCGGGTTGGATCTGCTGTCGAGCCGCCGTCGTTTGGGACGGCACGCCGATGGAGCACTGGGATTCAGGTGGGCAGTGACGTCTGGTGTGCGGGTGAGGACCGTAGACTCCGAACCCGGAACGCACCACGCATGAGCCGCCGCACGATGTTCTCGCTGCTCGTCCCGCTGGCTCTCGTCGGCGCCTGGGTCGGCATCAAAGGCTGGATCCGCGCCCACGTCGACGACCTGATCCAGCACGCGGTCGGAAAATCGATGCCCGGGTTCTCACTCGCCGATCGTGCGGGCAAGGTGTGGACCCCTGCCGATCTGCAGGGCAAGCGCGCGCTCGTGCACTTCTTCCGTTCGCGCTGCCACATGTGCGACGCCGAGACACCGGCCATGCGCGAACTCGAGTCCAGGCTGCCGGCCGAGGTCGTGCTGCTGCACGTGATGACCGATGCCGTGCTCGAGTTCCCTGCCGAGCAGACCGCGGCGACAATTGCCGCCAAGAGTTTCCAGCGGCCCGTGCTCATGGCCGACGCGACGTTCGTCGACGCCTTCCACCAGGTGAAGTGGTCGAACGTCACGCCGGTCACCTACGTCATCGATGGCTTGGGCGTGATCCGCTTCGGTCTGCGAGGCGCGCAGACGGTGGCGACGATCGAGGCAGCGCTCGCAGCGGTGCTCTAGGAGCTACAAGCCCGGTCGCACGCGCAGCCCGTTGCTGAACGAGATGCCGCCTGGGACCGGCTCGAGCACCGCATGCTGGATGTAGAACTGCAGGAAGGCGATGGTCGATGGCAGGTTCAAGGTCACGACCATGTTGCCGGGTGGCGTGGTCACACTGAGCATCGTGAAGTCGGCGCTCACGTGCAGGAAGCAGCCCGTCGTACCGAACACGGGATCGAGGTCGATCGGCAACGGCACGCTTGCGTAGACCGTCTCGCTGAAGCCGACGATCTGCAGACCGACCGCGCTGCCCGCGTGGTTGGGGCTCAGCGAGCTGAACGGCAGTCCCGGTCCGAACGGCACGATGGCGCTGCAGAACGGCAGCCCATTCGCGGCGGGACACGGTTGACCGATCAGTTGTGACCGCGACTTCGTGAACTCGACGCCGCGGAGGTCCGGGCTGCCGCTGAACGTGAGCACGGGCGCGGTGACTCCGGTCAGCGTGCTGACCGTGTGCAGCGTCGAGTGGCCGACGTACTCCTGGCCGGTCACGGGATCCGTGGCGAGGAACTGGAGGCCGGACGGACCTGACACGCCCGGGAACGGATCGGTGGCGAGGCCGGTTTGCGAGCTGATCAGCAGCAGGCCCGCACCGATGTCCCAGGCGCGCAGACCTGCCGTCGTGACGTCCAAGGCCTGGATGCCCGAGAAGCCCGTCGGGCCGATCACGGTGACCGCTCCGGTCTGCATGTTGATGTGACCGTCGTCGCTGACCGAAGCGAGTGAGGTGAGCCCCGGGCTGGTAGTGGGCCAGTGGCCGCGCGAACGCCCGGGGACGCCATCATGGCCAGCAAGAGGACATCGAATACGCTGTGCCCACCTGAGTTGCGCCCATCCTTGAAAGTACGGAATCCAATTCCGATATTTCACCAAGTGTCGAACCCCACGATCGCACGGCCAGTTCACAGCCAGCAAGTGCGCGCAGCCCTGGCGCGATCTCCCGTCGTCGCGCTGCTCGGCGCCCGCCAATGCGGCAAGACGACGCTGGCGCAGGAACTCGACGCCGCCGCGACCTTCGACCTCGACCACTCCGCCGATCGGCTCGCCCTCACGAGCACACCCGAACAGACTCTCGGTGCGTTGCGCGGCCTGGTCGTGCTCGACGAAGTGCAGTCGATGCCGGCGCTGCTGCCAGTGCTGCGCGTGCTCGCCGATCGCAAAGGCAAACCTGCCAGGTTCCTGCTGCTCGGCAGCGCGTCACCCGATCTGATCCGAGGTGCTTCGCAAACGCTCGCGGGTCGCGTCGCGTTCGTCAGCTTGAACGGCTTCGACGTGACCGAGGTCGGCGTCGAACACGCGACCCGGCTGTGGCACCGAGGCGGCTTCCCGCGCTCGTTCCTCGCCGCCGACGATGCGGCGAGCTACGCGTGGCGGCAGGACTTCATCGAGACGTTCCTGAGTCGCGACGCCGCGCAGTTCGGCATCAGCCTCGCACCCGAAGAGCTGCGCCGATTCTGGACGATGATCGCGCACCTGCACGGCGGCACGTTGAACGCGGCGGAACTGGGTCGCGCGCTCTCGCTCGATCAGAAGACCGCGAGTCACTACGTCGACGTGCTCGTCGGCACGTTCCTCGTCCGCCGCCTGCCGCCGTGGTTCACGAACACGAAGAAGCGGCTCGTGAAGGCGCCGAAGGTCTACGTGCGCGACAGCGGCATCCTGCACGCGCTACTCGGGCTGCGCGGCGGCACCGAGGTGATGAGTCATCCACGCTTCGGCCTGTCGTGGGAAGGCTTCGCGATCGAACACGTGATCGGCCTCCTGCAGGCAGAACGCGAGGCCTGCTTCTGGGGCACGCACAGCGGGGCCGAGCTCGATCTGGTCGTGCCGCGCGGTGGCAAGCTCTACGGCTTCGAATGCAAGTTCGCGGATGCTCCCGCGGCGACGAAGTCGATGCACGAAGCGCGCGAAGAGTTGAGCCTGGAGAAGCTGTTCGTCGTCTACCCCGGCCAGCGGTCGTTCGAACTCGGCGAACGCATCGTCGCCGTGCCGCTCGGTGGGTTGGCGGCGGTGCTGCGGCAGGTGTGATCGCGGCGCCCGGCCGCATCGACGCCGTTGGTCCGCTAGTCGGCGACTGGTAGCACGACCAGCTCGGCATTCGCAACTTTGTCAATGCCGACACCATTGCCCGCGGCCTCGCGGCGTTCGATCCCGAGAGTGTGGCCCTGGCCGCGGGCCGCGTGATGCTGCATCGCTTGCGCGAACTGGCGGTGGCGCGCGCCGACTTCGCCTTCGAGACCAACCTGGCGTCGCACACGCTGGCGCCGTGGCCAAGCAGCTTGCGTGGTTCCGGCTACCGCCTGTTGCTTGCGTTCCTGTGGCTGCCGAGCGCCGAGGCGGCGATCACGCGCGTCCGACTTCGTGTTGGCGAAGGAGGCCACCATGTGCCCGACGATGTCGTGCGCCGTCGCTACGAACGAGGTCTCGCCAACCTTCGCGACACCTTCTTGCCGATGGCCGATGCGGTATGGTTGTTCGACAGCAGCCGAATGCCGACGCGCCTCGTGGCGCCGGGACAGCCCGCAGCACTGACCGAGTTGGACCCTGAAGTCGTTCGACGAATCCTGCCATGATGCAATCGCCCGATCCCCGCGAAGACCCGGCCGCCATTGCCGCCGCGGTGACCCGTGCTGGCGACGAACTGCGTCGTCGCAACCGGCTGCTTGGGCTGCCGCTCGCCGTGTGGCGTGACGGGCGGATGCAGCTCGTCGATGCCGCGACCCTGGAACCGATCGTCTGGCCAGCCAGTGTCCGCGAAGACGAACCGCCGCCGCTGCCACCGCGATCCTGAACAGGACGAGCTGACCGCGCCACCCTGCGTCAGTTCGCGATGAGGAAGTGGCAGACGTCGCCGTCCTGCAGCAGGTACTCCTTGCCCTCGAGCCGCAGCTTGCCCGCGTCGCGGATCGCCTTCTCGGTCTTGTAGGTCATCAGGTCCCCGAACTGATACACCTCGGCGCGCACGAACTTCTTGACGAAGTCGGTATGGATCACGCCAGCCCCGATCGGCGCGGTGTCACCCTTGTGGATGACCCAGGCGCGCGTCTCGATCTCGCCGGCCGTGAAGTACGTCTGCAGCCCGAGCAGGTCGAACGTCTTGGTGATGATGCGCGATAACCCCGACTCCTTGAAACCGAAGTCGGCCATGAACTGTGCTCTGTCCGCGGGCGCCATCACCGCGAACTCGGCTTCGAGGTCGCCGCACAGGTGTGCAGTGAACGCGCCTGTGCGTTCGGCGTAGGCCCGCAGCGCCGTCACGTGCTTGCTCTCGCCGGCGAGGTCGTCGTCGCCGACGTTGGCGAGGAACAGCACGGGTTTCACGGTCATCAGGAACAGCGGCTGCAGCAGCTTCTTCTCGGCGGGCGTGAACTCGGCCTGGCGCAGGATCGTGCCGGCATCGATGGCGGCGATCGCCTTCTCGAACGCGGCGAGCTGGAGCTTCGCTTCCGGGTCAGCGCCCTTGGCCTTCTTGGCGGTGCGCTCGACGTTGCGCTTCAGGGTCGCGCGGTCGGTGTGCGCGAGTTCGAGTTCGACGATCTCGGCGTCACCGGCGGGATCGATGCCGCCGCTGGAGTTCTGCACGCCGTCGTTGGTGAAGCACCGCACGACGTGCAGCAGCGCGTCGCTCTCCTTGATCGCGCCGAGGAAGCCGACACCCATGCCGGCACCTTCGCTGGCGCCGGCGACGAGGGCGGGGATGTCGGTGACGTGCAGTTGTGCCGGCACGATCTTGTTGGTCGGGATGCACTGCGAGATGCGTTCGAGCCTGGAGTCGGGCACGTCGACGACACCCGGCACCGGGGCGGTCGTCGAGAACATGTTGCTGCTGCGCGAAGCAGCGACGACGCTCGTGATCGCCTGGAAGACGGTGGTCTTGCCGACGTTGGGAAGGCCGACGATGCCGGCGGATAGGGCCATGGGCGGGGGTGGGCGCGGTTGCGGGCGGAAGGTCTTACCGGGCGGGTGCTCGTCGGGCAATGGTGTCGGTGTGACACCTCACGTCGCGGAACGGAATCACCGCCCGGCCTGATCGTGCGGCAGACTGCCGCGCGCGGCGCGCAGATATCCGAACGGCGTCAGACTCTGCAGGTTCGACACGCGCGACGTGTAGAC
>JAYUCN010000039.1:0-2681 GCA_043740335.1 Planctomycetota bacterium | reverse complement strand
CAATCTTCTTCTCATTCCCAAGACGCGAGTTGCGTAGGCCTGCCGACGCGCGTGGTGCGGGCTTACGGTACAGACTCGCACGTGGGTTGGAGATGGTTCCATGGTGGCTGAGATCGAGGCCTGCCCGGGTCAGCGCTGCTTCCCCGCCCCGACGGCTCGCCGATTTTTCCTGCCGCTGGCGCGTGCGCGCTGCGTTCCGAGGGTGCTTTCCCCTGTGACCACGAACGCCGCGATCGACGCGGTGCTCACCCGTCCCGAACCGCCATGACTTGAACTTGCCCGAGGTGTGCCATGACGTCACCGACTCCCGAGTGGAACCGCCTGCAGATCCTGATGAACCGCCTGCACGACCTGGAGCTGCGCATCCCGCCGAAACACGAACGCGCGATCCTGGAAGTCGCGCGAGCCGCGCTGCGCGAGGAGATCAGCAGTGTGGCGCACCGGCTGGGTGACGGGGACTATTGGCGCAGCCGACGCGTCGCGGCCCAGCACGCCGGGTGATCGGCCGCGCGCCCCGGGGGGCTCGGTCACTTCGCCGAGAGATCATGAACACGGCGCTTCCTTGCGTCGCTCTGGGCATGCAGCGAGCGAGGCACCCGGCAGTTCGCCGTGGTGCGAACGCCCGGCTGTGCCGAGCAACGCTCGACCTTCCCCAACAGGACTCCCATGGCCAGATTCAACGACACCAACGTTCCCGCGGCGATCCAGCCGCACTTGCAACAGGGTGAGAAGCTCAAGCACTGGGCGTTCGGCGTCAAACAGCCGAACCTCGGGCTGATCGTCCTGCTGATCGCGATGGGGATCCTGCCCGGCGTCATCGCGGTGGCCTTGCTGACGAAGAACTACATCGTCGCGCTGACCGAGCGGCGGGTGCTGGTGCTGCGGTTCAAGGGCAAGCTCAACGTGGTCGACGTCATGGAGTACCCGCTGCAGCCGCGGCCGAAGGGCAGCGGATCGTCGGGAGCCCTCTTCACGCACATCCGCATCGACGACGCCACCAAGCCGTTCAAGGCGAAGTTCCACCGCATGGGGATGCCGAACAACCGCGAGCAGTCGCAGGCGATCCTCGCGGCGGTTGCGTCGGCCTGACCGGGTGCCTTGACCCATGTCGGACGCGACGGCGACGATCCCGTGCCCGTTCTGCGGCAAGGCAGCGCGGGCCACGCTGTGCCCAGGTTGCGGACGTGATCCGTCCGCGCCGCGCAAGGTCTGCCCCGGCTGCGGCAAGATGACTCCGACCGTCGAAGCACAGTGTGTGCACTGCGGCTCCATCATTCGCAGCGACCTGTGGTGGAAGGTGCCCGTGATCTTCGCGCTGTTCGCAGTGGCGACGATCCTGGCAGTCGTGCTGGGCATGCTCGAGTAGTCGCGGGCGGAAGGAGTTCGATCGCTGGCGCGACCGGATCGCATCGGCAGGGCTCGGCTTCACTGCCTCCGACCTGTCGGGACCCGACGGCGCTGGGTAGGGTGTTGCCACGTTCCTGCCGTGCCGGCGGCATTCCTCCTTCGCGGGTAGCCATGCAACCCAAGAACCAGCTCACGTCGTCTGGCGGTTCGATGCCGCCCGCCATCGTCGAGAACCTGCGGCAGCCGAACCCGCACTGGGCAGGCGAACCCGGACCGGCAACACCACGCTTCCGCCGGTGGGTCTTTCCCAGGCTGATCCAGCTCTTGCAGAACGGCCTGACTCCCGGAGTCGTGTTGCGTGGGCCGCGGCGCGTCGGGAAGACGGTCCTGATCCGGCAGGTGATGGCACAGCTCATCGCCGAACGAGTCGCACCGACGCGGATCTTGTACGTCGCCTTCGATGAACTGCCGCCGCTCGAGAGTCTCGAGCAGTCGGTCCTCGACATCGCGCGCTGGTTCGAGAGCCGCATGCGAACTGCCGTGTTCCTTGCACTCGCGCTCTGTGCTTGCCAGTCCGCGCCCCGCTACGCGGCTCCAAGCGGAGTGCCTTCCCAGCTGTCGCTCAAGGTGCGTGCCAACTTCGATTCCGTCTGGCAGGCGATCGTCGAGACTTTTGCGGAATCGACCACGGGGATCGAGACCATCGAGAAAGCCTCGGGCTTCGTGGCTGCGGCGCGTCCCATCGACTTCGCAGGAGTCAGTGACCTGAGCGCCCTCGTGGACTTGAGGGTCATCGACGGGGCTTGGGCGTCTTCGCGTGTACAAGCCAGACCGATGGGAGCTTCAGCCAGAGTCAGATACAACGTGTTCGTCGTGCAGAGGCCGGAGGAGCAGGAAGTGCGGGTCAACACGTCCTGGACCGGGTACGTCAACGTCGAGGGCATAGCCTCCGGTGGCGCACTCGCGATCTACCAAGTCCCCTTGATCGGTCACTCGACAGGAGCGTTCGAGCGACAGCTCTTGGAAAGCATCGCCGCCAAGCTGGCGCAGGTGGAATCCAAGATCATCGAGACGCAGTCGTTTCGCCTGTCGAAATACGAGGCCGACCCTCGCAAGTATGGCGAGTCGCGAGACGACGATGGATGGATCAAGGCGAAGTGACCCGGGTGTGATCATCGTGACCAACGAGTTCCTCTGGTTCGAGCGCGCTGTGTTGTTGGCGGTGGCCGCCGTGGTCGGTGCCGCCATCACCGTGATGGCGAGCCTCGCGACGATGCACATGTTCCTGCCGGCTTCGGATGCAGCGAGCCGCGGACCCTGGACCCCCGAAGTGG
>JAYUCN010000038.1:0-2683 GCA_043740335.1 Planctomycetota bacterium | reverse complement strand
GCGACGTGCTCGGTTTTGCGCAGTTGCTGCAGTTCCAGGCCGGGGAACGCGCCGGCACGTTCCTCGGCCTGTCGGCGACGCACCTCATGGTGCTCGCGACCCTCGGCATCTTCTGTGGTGCGGTCGGCAAGAGCGCGCAGTTCCCGCTGCATCCGTGGCTGCCCGACGCGATGCAGGGCCCCACCACCGCATCGTCGATCATCCACGCGGCGACGATGGTCGCCGCCGGGGTGTTCCTGGTTGGGCGCTGCCATCCGATGTTCCCGCCCGAGGCGCTCGCGGTCGTCGGTTGGACGGGCGGCATCACGTGCCTGCTCGCCGCGACCATCGCCTGCGTGCAGTGGGACCTGAAGGCCGTGCTTGCCTACTCGACGGTGAGCCAGCTCGGACTCATGTTCGTCGGACTCGGCGCAGGTGAGGCCGCCGGTGGCCGCGCCGCCGGCATCGCGCATCTGTTCACGCACGCATTCTTCAAGTGCCTCCTGTTCCTGTGCGCCGGCGCGGTGATCCATGCCGCCGCCGGTTGCCAGGACCTGCACCGCATGGGTGGCCTGCGACGCAAGCTGCCCGTGACGGCGTTCTGCAGTCTGCTCGCCGTGCTGGCGATCATCGGGGCACCGTTCTTCAGTGGCTTCTTCAGCAAGGACGCGGTGCTGGCCGCTGCGCTCGCGCATGCACAGACAACCGGTGGTGCCGCCTTCTGCCCGCTGGTGTTGGCCAGCGCGGGCAGCCTGCTCACCGCGGCCTACATGCTGCGCTGGTGGCTGCGCATCTTCGCGGGCGAGGAACGCGATCACGACCTCGTGCATCACGCGCACGATCCGGCTGGAGCGGCCAAGCTCGTGCTGATCGCGTTCGTGCCCTTCACGCTCCTGCTGCCTTGGACGTGGGGCGGCTGGCTCGACACCGCGTTGCGGTTTCCGCACAGCGACGAACTGCACCACGCTCACGACGCCGCGATGTTGCTCGCGGCGACCCTGCTAGCGGGTGGTGCTGCCTTTGCAATGGTCGTGTTCTGGTGGGCAGAAAGACGCGGCGACGACCGCGCCGGCAAACTGGCGCGCGCGCTTCGGCCACTGCATGCCTTCTGCAGCGAACTCTGGTTCGTCGACAAACTCTGGGACCTCATGTTCACCCGCGGCATTGGCCGCGGACTCGCCGCGCTGACGGCGCGCCTCGACCTCGGTTCGCCGGAACGGCTGCACGACCTCGACGACCAGGACACAGGCAGTGCGGCTGGCCGCGCCGTCGATGCGACGTCGCTCGACGGCATCGTCGACGGCATCGGCCACACCTGCAAGCACCTCGGCCGCGCTGGTTCGCTGCTGCACGGCGGCCGCCTCGGCGCCTACCTCGCGATGGCCTCGATCCTCGGCGCCGCCGGCCTGCTGTGGGGGTTGCTGCGATGATCGGACCGCTCGCCCTTGCGGTCCTGTTGCCGCTGCTGCTCGCGCTCGTCGCGCTCACGCCGCCCGCGCGCGCGGCTGCCCGCTGGCTGTGCGCGCTCGGCAGCGCGCTGACGTTCGTGATCGGGCTCGTGGCCCTCGTCGATTTCGCGCGCCACCCGGGCGCCGACTTCCGGCTCCAGGAAGTGCACGCGTGGAGTTCGTACCTCGGCGCCAACTTCGCGTTCGGCGTCGACGGCATCGGCTCTGCGATGCTCGCCCTCTCGGGTCTCGTCACCCTGATCGCGACGATCGCGGCCTGGCACGAAGCGAAGAGCCCGCACCTCTACCACGCGCTCGTGCTGCTGCTGCTCGCGGCGATGAACGGCGTCTTCGTGGCAACCGACTTCCTGGTCTTCTACGTGAGCTGGGAAGTGCTGCTCGTGCCGATGCTGGCACTGATCGGCGTCTGGGGCGGTGAACAGCGGCGCTACGCGGCGATGAAGTTCTTCGTCTACACGCTCGCGGGCAGCGTGCTCATGCTCGGCTTCCTGATCGCGCTGTGGAACGCGCTGCCAGCCGGCGCGCCGCGCAGCCTCGATCTGCGCCACCTCACGGAGCTGTGGCCAGTCTGGCGCGACACCAGGTTCCTCGGCGTCTCGCTCGCGGGCTTCGGCTTCGTCGCGGTCGTGCTCGCGTGCCTCGTCAAGTTGCCGGCGTTGCCCGTGCACACGTGGCTGCCACACGCCCACGTGCAGGCGCCGACCGCAGTGTCGGTGCTGCTCGCCGGGGTCCTGCTCAAGCTCGGCGTCTACGGAATCTATCGCATCGCGTGGCCGCTGTTCCCGACCGAGGCGATCGCCTGGGCGCCCACACTGGGCGCCGTTGGCGTGGCCTCCATCCTGTGGGGTGCCTGGGTTGCACTCGGCCAGCAGGATCTCAAGCGGCTCGTCGCCTACTCGTCGGTCTCCCACATGGGTTTCTGCCTGCTCGGCCTCGCCAGCGGCACGGTCGCCGGTGCGATCGCCGGCATGGTGCAGGCCGTTGCGCACGGCCTGTCGTCGTCGCTGCTGTTCCTGCTGGTCGGTGTCGTCTACGACCGCGCGCACCATCGACGCGTCGATGGCTTTGGCGGTCTGGCCCGGCCGATGCCACGCTTCGGCTGGATCCTGCTGCTCGGTGCACTGGCGGGAGCTGGCCTGCCGGGGCTCGCGGGCTTCGTCGGCGAGTTCCTCGCGTTCGCGGGCGGCTTCAGCGCGCCAGCACCGTTCCCGGCGTTGACGGCGGCGGCAGTGCTG
>JAYUCN010000037.1:0-2689 GCA_043740335.1 Planctomycetota bacterium | reverse complement strand
CGTTCGGTCTCCTGACGCTGGTGCCGCCCGCGGCTGCCGCGGCGACGCCGCGCTTGCCGCGCGACCTGATCGTGCTGCTCGACGTCAGCGGTTCGATGCACGGCGCCCCGTTGGAGCAGGCGCAACGCATCGTTGCCGATGTCATCGGTTCGCTCGATGCGAACGATCGCCTCGAGATGATCGCGTTCTCGACGCGGTCGCAGTCGTGGTCGGAGCGGCCGTGCGTGGCCAGCGCCGAGCAGAAGGCATCGGCGCTGCAGTGGCTGCGTGCACTGCGTGCGGGCGGCGGCACCGAGATGCGCGATGCGATCGTGCAAGCACTCGCCGGTCTGCGCGTCGATGCGCAGCGCCAGGTCGTGCTCGTCACCGATGGCCAGATCGGGTTCGAGCGCGAGATCCTCGGCGCGATCCGTTCGCAACTGCCGCTGCACACGCGCGTGCACGTGGTCGGGGTCGGCTCGGCGTCCAATCGGGCGTTGACGCGCAGTGCGGCGCGCGCCGGGCGCGGCACCGAGATCCTGGTCGGCCTCGGCGAGGATACGGCACCGGCAGCGCGACGGCTGCTCGCCCACACCAACGCACCGCTGGTGGATGAACTCGTGGTGTCGGGTACGGCGTTGGTCGCGACGAGGCCGCGCGCGTTGCCCGACTTGTTCGCCGGCGCCCCGGCGCGTATCGCGCTCCAGCTCCGTCCGGAAGGTGGCACGCTGTGCGTGCGCGGGACCACGGCGAACGAAGACTTCGTGCACGAACTGGTTGTGTCGGCGGTGGGGGTTGCGGGCGAGGAGGCGATCGCGCGATGGTTCGCACGCGAATCCGTCGAAGACCTCGAGACCGAACTCGCGGCGACCGGCGAGCAGGCGCGCATGGACATGGAGATCGAGCGGCTCGGGCTCGCGTACCGCATCAGCACGCGGCGCACGTCGTGGGTGGCGATCGACGCGACCGTGGCCGTCGACCCGCAGGCGCCGCAGCACCGGGTGCGAGTGCCGCACGAGCTACCGCACGGCATGGCCATCGAAGCACTCGGCTTGCGGGCGAGCATGCCGATGGCAGTTACGGGCCGTGGGCGATTGGCGCAGACGTGCATGTCGCTTGGCGTCGACGAAGCGCAGATCCTGTCTCCCGGGATGCCGAAGGCGAGTCCTCTGCCGCCGCCGGCCAAGTCGCCTGGCGCGAAGCGCTCCCTGTTCGATCGCCTGTTCGGCGGCCCGGGCAAGGTGCGTGAAGAACCGGCCGGCGCCGTGCCGCTGGCGAGGCGTGCGACGCTGCGCCTGCGCAACGCCGTCGAGTGGGTGTTCGAACTGCTCGGCTGCCACGCGTGGCTGGTGCCCGACCGCATCACGCTCGTGTTCCCCGACGGCAGCGAGTTCGTGTTGCAGATCGACACGTCGCGTACCACCGCGAACGGCAGCTTCGCAGTGGGCACCGTCGTTCGCCTCGTGCTGCACGCGCAGCCGGCGTTGCCCGCCCAGGCGCCGACGTGCTTGCGGCTCCGGATCGGCGACCAGACGATCGACGTGCCCATCGCATGACCCAAGTCGACGACACCGACGGCGAATGGGCGGCGATCGCCGCGGGCGACAGCCAGGCGTTCGCGCGCTGGCTGGCCCGCGCCGAATCCCCGCTGCGGCGTTCGATGCGCCGGTTCGCCGCGGTGGCCGACACCGAGGCGGTGCTGCAGGAAGCGCTGCTCTGCGTCTGGCAGGTGGCGCCACGCTGGGTTCCGGACGGGCGCGCGCACGGGCTGCTGCGGCTTTCGGTGCGCATCGCGCAGAACCTCGCGATCACCCAGGCACGGCGTCACCGCCTCGCCCCGATTCCGGCTGGTGACGATCTGCCGGAAGGCGAGGTGCAACCCGCTGGTCTGCCCGACGACGCAGTGCGGCGCGCGGTTGCCCTTTGTCGCGACAAGCTGCCACGACAACCAGCGCTTGCGATCGCCGCCCGCCTCGACGACGAGGGCCTGCGTTCGGATCACGAACTCGCCAGAGCACTCGGCATGCGCACCAACACCTTCCTGCAGAACATCACGCGCGCGCGGCGCTTGCTTGCCGAATGCCTGCGTGCTGCCGGGATCGACCTGCAACTGGAGATGGCATGAACGGCGACGATCGCGACCTGCTGGTCGAAGCGGCCACGAGCGCCCATCGCGATCGCGATCCGTTCGGCGCGCTGCGCTTCCATCCGGCGTTCCACGATCTCGATGCGGCTGGACGCGAGGCGCTGTTCACGGCGACCGCGGGGCAGCGTGCGATCGAAGCGGCGGTGGATCCAGATGGGTTGTCGTCGAGTGCGCGCGCCGTGCTGCAGCGCATCCGCTCGCTGGGCTGATTGCGTTCTGCTGGAACCGGTAGCCACCCACGGACACAGAAGTCATGGCGATCTTCATGGGCGATGAGTCTTGAACCGCTGCCTCGCACGGTCGTGTCACCACGCATCACCGCGGCTGCCAGCGCACCGCGTCCCACTCGGTGAGGCGGTCGATGCCGCCGAAGGAAGGGGCGTCGTTGGGTGGCGGCCGGCGGTCTTTGCGCATGCGCTGCTGGATCTTGGCAGCCTTGTTGGCGAGGGCCGTGTCGCCGCGCGTGAGCGCAACCTGGCGCGCGATCTCGACCGCACCGATGGACCATTCGGAGAAGGCGGTGCCCTGCGACCAATGCACCCAGGTACCGTCGTTGATCTGCAT
>JAYUCN010000036.1:0-2689 GCA_043740335.1 Planctomycetota bacterium | reverse complement strand
AGCGTGCGCCAACCGCTCGCGCGCCTCGCCGCGACGTTGCTCGAACCCGAGAGCGAAGACTCGCTGTCGTCGTGGAACTTCTTCGAGGGCAAGACCGGCGACTTCTACCCCGTGCTGCGCCTCGTCGAGTGACGCCTGCGCGCGCACTCAGGTCCAGCGGAACAGCCGCAGCGCGAGCAGGAAGCACACGACGGCAAACGCCGACAGCCCGACCAGCGGCCACATCACATCACGGAGCCCGCCTGGTTCGAGCATGACATCGCGCAGCGCGCGGTTGAGATGCGTGAGCGGCATGACCTCCGCGGCCCAGCGCACGATGCCTTCGAGGCGCTCGTTGCTGAAGAAGGCGCCGCCGAGCAACCACATCGGCAACTGCGCGGCATTCATGACCCCGGCGATGCCTTCGATCGTGCGCGGGCGCGTGGCCAACAGACACCCGAGCCCGCTGAACGCCATCCCACCGACGACGACGAGCAGCGCCACCGCGGCGAGACTGCCGCGCAGCGGCACGCCCCAGAGCAGCACGCCGAACAGGATGATCGCGGCCGCCTCGGGCACCACGAGCACGAAGCGGCCGAGCAGGTAGCCGCACAGGAACTCACTGCGCCGCATGGGCGTGACGAACAGACGGCGCAGCAGGTGCTGCGTGCGCATCTGCACGAGGTTGAAGCCGACACCCCACATGCCGGCCCCGAGCAGGTTGAGGCCGAGGAGGCCCGGGATCAGGAAGTCGATGTAGCGCGAGCCCGGCCGGTCTTCGACCTCGCTCGCGATCGGCTGGCCCGGGCCGTCGCGCGCATCGCGCAGCGCGCGTTCGACGAGCATGCGCGCGACCTCGGCTTCGGGCCGCGTCGGATCGGCGCGCAGCACGGGCTCGCCGCCTTGACCGCGCAGCAGCAGCGCCACGCGGCCGCGGGCCAGCGCGCGGTCGGCCGCCGCTTCGTCGAGAACCTCGACGTGCAGCCGCGGGTTGTGCCGCAGGGTCGCGGCGATGGCCTCGGCCTGTTCGCCCGCGACGACGGCGACGGGCACGGGCGGCAGCTCGCCCGGCCGGAACGCGAAGCCGAGCACGATCGCCATCATGAGCGGGAAGCCGTAGGTCCAGAACACCGCTTCCGGGCTGCGCCAGAACTCGCGGAACGTGGTCTTTGCCATCGCCATGACGACGCGGAGTCTCATGGGGTCTGGTCCTCACGCAGGTGGCGGCCGGTCAGGTGTACGAAGACGTCTTCGAGGGTCGCGTGGCGCGTCGCGAGACCGACCACCGCGACCTGCCGAGCAGTGAGCAGGTGCTCCATCGCCGGCAACGACGTGTGCACGGAATCCACGGTCAGTACAGCGCGTGCCGCCGTCATCTCGCAAGCCCGCACGCCGGGCAGGGCCCGCAGATCGGCCGGCAGCACCTTGTCGCCGAACGCGTCGACATCGACCTCGATGAAGTGTTCGGCGCCGAGCGAACGCACCAGTTCGGCCGGTGTGCCGAGCGCGATGATCTTGCCGTGGTCGACGATCGCCACGCGATCGCAGAGCTGGTGCGCTTCGTCCATGTTGTGCGTCGTCAAGACCACGGTGCCGCCCGCGGCGCGGAAGCTGCGCACGACCTCCCAGAGTTGACGCCGCGACTGTGGGTCGAGACCCGTGGTCGGCTCGTCGAGGAACAGGATCTCGGGATCGCCGAGCAGCGCCGTCGCGACCGACAAGCGCTGGCGCTGCCCGCCGGACAGTGCCGACTGCCTCGCATCGGCCTTCTCCTGGAGCGACACGATCGCGATGACCTCGTCGACCGAGCGCCCGCGCGCATAGAACGAAGCGAACAAGTCCAGTGTCTCGCGCACGGTCGCCTTCTCGTGGAACTTCGTCTCCTGGAGGCAGACGCCGATGCGCTCGCGCAGTTCCTGGTCACTGCCCGTCCCCCACTGTCGACCAAGAATGCGCACGAGCCCCGCCTCGGGCACGGTGAGGCCTTCACACACCTCGACGGTCGTCGTCTTGCCGGCCCCGTTCGGACCGAGCAGGCCGAACACCTCGCCGCGCTGCACGATCAGATCGAGGCCATCGACGGCGACGGTCGTCTGCTTGCCCTTCTTGTAGACCTTGCGCAGGCCGCGTAACTCGATCGCGGGCTCATGCGACACCGGTGCGCTCATCGCGGAAACGCCTCGGGCAGACCGCCGTCGACGGGCAGCACCGCCCCCGTGGTTGGCGTGCGCATCGCTGCGAAGAACACGACCGCCTCGCCGACGTGGCGCGGCAGCACGGTCGTCTTCAACAGGGAACGCTGCCGGTAGTACTCACGCAGGCCGGCCGCGTCGAGGCCGCGCGCCTGCATGCGTTCGGGCC
Source organism: Planctomycetota bacterium (assembly GCA_043740335.1). Lineage (GTDB taxonomy): Bacteria > Planctomycetota > UBA1135 > UBA1135 > UBA2386 > DASVAL01. The sequence continues at coordinate 349 of JAYUCN010000036.1, read as the reverse complement.
CCACTTCCTGCCAGAGCTGGCTCGGCACGTCGTCGTCGCCGAACACCGCGTCGGCGTTGATCGTGTTGCAGCGCACGCCGAACTCGGCGAACTCGAGCGCCGCGATGCGCGCGAGCTGCAGCACCGCGGCCTTGCTCGCCGAGTAGGCACCGAAGCCGGCGCCCGGCGCGAACGTGTTCTTGCTCGCCTGCACGACGATGCTGCCGCCCGTGCCCTGCGCACGCAGGATCGCCGCGGCCTCCTTGAGCACGAGCATCGTGCCCGTCGTGTTGACCTCGAGCACGCGCGCGAAGCGGGCGGGGTCCATCGACTCCAGCCTGCTGACATGCGCGATGCCCGCGTTGGGGAC
>JAYUCN010000035.1:0-2695 GCA_043740335.1 Planctomycetota bacterium | reverse complement strand
TCGCCACCGAGACGGTGAGCAGTGCCGGCCCGTTCGTCGACCAGCACTGCGTCGTCCAGTACTGCGTCGATCAGTACAGCGTGATGCGGAGACCGTTCGAGAAGACGAATGGCAGTGGATCGATCAGGCCCGCATCGAGCACGACGAACTGCGACCCGATCACGGTGCCGACCAGGCCCGCGTTGGCAGGGATCGCCAGGTCGAACCAGCAGTGGCCGCTGGCGCCGATCGCGTGCGTCGCCTGTTGGTTGCCCGTGCCGACGAGCACGGTTGCCGTCACCAGCGGATCCGTGTGCAGCAGGCAGCCGACGGGCGTGCCCGGGATGGGAATGCTCACCCAGCCGGGGTTCGTGCCGAGCACGGCGAGTCCGATGCTGCCCGCTGGGAAGCCGGTCCCTTCGATCTGGAAGTTGGCATTGCCGATCGTCGGCGCATGGTTCGTGAACGCAGCAGGCACCCTGCCCAGGGAAGAGAGGCAACCGAAGCCGACGGGCAGTACGTTCGCCGCATCGAGCAACGAGCAGTAGCCGCGCCACTTGAGTGGCTGCGGGGTCGCTTGCAGCACCCAGTTGCCACCCGTGAACCTCGCGTACGGCAGCGTCGCGCCACCGGCCTGGTAGGGCACCTGGTTCCAGCCGGACTCGCGCCACACCAGCCAGTAGTTCTGCGCCGCATTCGCAACGACGATCTGGTCGAAGCTGGCGCCCTGCCAATCAGCACCGAGGCTCCCCTGCACCTGCCAGGTGCCACCGCCAAGCCGCGTCCCCGGCAAGGACGTGGCGGGGTTCTCGTCCCAGACCTCCAGGGTCATGTAGCCCTGATTGACGAGGTTGGTGTTGCTCGTGTAGAGCTCGGCAGCCATCAGCAGGAGCGAGCTGCTCGGTGTGAACCGGTAGGCGTTGACACCTGGACCGGCAAAGCTGTACCCGGTGATCAGGTTGCCGGATGCGTTGGTCGCGTCGTTCAACGAAATGCACGGCGCGGTCTGAGCGGAGAGAGCGACGCCGAGCAGGGTGGTCGCGAGGAGAGGACGGATGAGCATGGGGTACCTCGAAGAAGAGCTGGTTGGGATCACGGGCCAGTCTATGCACGAAGTCGAGCAGGGACTCGAGCTGACAGAAACAGTACGAGGCAACAGTACGAGGTCGATGCACCGACAACAGCAGGTTGCCTCTGGTGGGCAGAGTGCGGGGCAATGCGTGCAGGCTCAATCCAAGGCCATGTCGAAACCCTGGAAGCCGCTTGTTTCATGGGCTGGGCGGCAGCGATCATTTAGTATGAGCCGTCCTCGGGAGCATCGGCGAGCCGGCTCATCGCAGATCCTCCGCACGGATCGGCAGGCGGCGGATGCGTTTGCCGGTCAGGAAGAACAGCGCGTTGGCGAGCGCTGGTGCGACGGGTGGCAAGCCCGGTTCGCCACCTCCCGTCGGCGGCTGGTCGCTGGCGACGATGTGCACCTCGACCGCCGGCATCTCCTGGATGCGCAGCAGGCGGTAGTCGTGGAAGTTCGACTGCTGCACGCGGCCATCGGCCAGCGAGATCTCGCTGTAGAGAGCCGTCGTCAAGGCGAAGCCGACCGCGCCCTCGAGCTGTGCTTTCACCGTGTCAGGATTGATCGTGCTGCCGCAGTCGACGGCGCAGGTGACCTTGTGCACCTTGGGCCAGCCGTCCAGCAGCGACGCTTCGAGCACCATCGCCACGTAGCTGTTGAACGAGAAGTGCACGGCGAGCCCTTGCGAGTTCGCCGTGGGGCCTGCCGAGGATCTTCGACCTCGCCGTAAGAACCAGCCGAGAAGAGCCTCTTGCCGGTCAAGGCTCAAAGCAAATGACCCAACGCAACATCGCCGAGTTCTGGTTCTGCCTCGTCGTGGGTTTCGGCCTTCCGTCCCAGGCGCCGCATCTGGTCGAGATACCGCAGAACATCCGCCGCGGTTGCGGCCTCCAGGTCGAATCCGACGGCACCGTGATCGGACTCGGGACCGACTACCAGGTGACCTTCGCCAGCGGACGCTTCGTCTTTCTGCCGTGCCTCGGCCGGATCGCCCCGCGCGACTTCCCGATCACCATGGAACTGACCCATGTCGGGCGAATCGAACTCTCGCCGGTCGCCGCCGCCGAGACCGTACTCGGCAAGCTGCGCGTCGAGTTCGTGCGGCCGGGCCTGACCGAGCGGCTCGACCTCCGGCCGGAAGGCCTGAAGCAGAGCTTCGTGTTCGCGGCGCTGCCGCCGGGCAACGGCGACCTCGTCGTGCGCGCGCGCTACATGAGCGAACTCCTGCCCGAACAGGCCAGCAGCGACGGCGCCCTTCGCTTCACGTTCCCTGGCGCTGGCGGAGTCGAGTTCGGTCAGGTGGTCGGCATCGATGCCAACGGCGAACGTGCAACCGGCGCGATGCGCTGCCATGGTGACTGCCTCGAGTTCGTGCTGCCGGCGGCGTTTGTCGACAAGGCGGCGCTACCACTGGTGGTCGATCCGTTGATCGGCGCCACGGTGATCGCCAATGCCGGCGGCAACGGTCCCGCCGAGGATGAAAGCCCTCTGGTCGCGCATTTGGGGCTGCCATACAATCGCTACCTGGTCGTCTGGCACAACCGCTCATCGAGTATCAATAGCAATATCCGAACCCAGCAAGTCAGCGATACGGGAACGCTGGTCGGTAGCCAGAGCGGTCCCGCGTCAGGCCTGGTGAACCCC
>JAYUCN010000034.1:0-6582 GCA_043740335.1 Planctomycetota bacterium | reverse complement strand
AGCTGGACGCTGTGCTTGGTCTCAAGGGCACGGTCGAAGCCATCAACGGCAAAGACACGCTGACACGGGTTGGCGTTACCTGTGCCCTGTGCCATTCGACAGTCGACAATTCATTCGCACCGGGGATTGGCAAGCGACTGGATGGCTGGCCCAATCGCGACCTCAATGTCGGGGCTGTCATTGCCCTATCGCCTGCGTTGAGCGCAGCGGTGAAGGCCGTCTACAACTCGTGGGGACCCGGCAAGTACGACCCTCGCTACAACATCGACGGCAAGAACACGCCGCTGGTGCTGCCGCCAGTCTACGGTCTCGCCCACGTGACGAACGAGACCTGCACGGCCGAAGGGCCGATCTCCTACTGGAACGCCTACGTCGCCGTCACGCAGATGCATGCTCACGGCGTCTTCCAGGATGCAGGGCTCGGCATCGACGTGCAGAACACGCCGGACATGGTCGGCCCCACGCTGCCGGCGTTGCGCGCCTACCAACACAGTCTCGAGACGCCGAAGCCGCCCGCGGGAAGTTTCGACGCGGCCGCGTCGGAGCGCGGGCGCGCCGTGTTCGAGCGCGCGTGTGCGCAGTGTCACGTCGGTGCTTCGGGCACGGACAACAACGATGGCGTGCTGCATGCGCCGGAGGAGACGGGCATGGATGGTGCCTACGCGCTGCGTACCAACAAGAAGGCGTATCGCACGACGCCACTGCGCGGACTCTGGCAGCACGCGCCGTACTTCCATGACGGCAGTGCCGCGACGCTGGATGCGGTCGTCGAACACTACGACGGCGTGCGGAAGCTCGGTCTGACTGCCGACCAGCGCTCAGACCTCGTGCAGTTCTTGAAGACGCTGTGAGCGGGTGCGGTGCGCGGCTTGGCCGCGATGCCGGTTCGAGGACGCGTTCCCGGCGCTGATCGGTCGGCGCCGCGGTCGCCAAAGCGAGGATGCCTCGGGCTCCGGTGCTCGCCCGATGAGCATCAGCTGCCGCGGTGGTCGTCGGGTGCTGCCGCTGGCGCATGACCGGCAAGCTGCCGGAGCGACGCGAGGTTTGCCGCGGTCTGCCGCGAAGTACTGACGACGTGGCTCCACGGATCGGTGGGAGTGTCCGTGTGGTCGCGGATCATCGCGTCGAGCGCCGCCGAGGGCTTGATGCCGCGCGCCTTGGCATCACGCAGTTTCCTGATCCACGAGCTGATGCCGTTCTGCGCCTGCGGGCTTGCGGTTGCATGGGCCTGCCAACCGGCGGCATCGTCCTCGTCGTTGGCGTAGAAGAAGCCGATCACGACGTCTCGCTGGTCCGCGATCACGATGTAGTCGACGGGCCGGTCGGTCTTCGACGTGTACTTGGGTGGGCCGCTGACCATGCGGGGTTGGAGATCCTCGGAGAACGGACCGCGCTGGCCGGTGGTCATGGCGCCATCGTAGCAGACCCTGTTGGCGACGAGTGCCAACCGACGCCGCGTCGCGGGCCACGCGGCGCGGCGATGTGGTAGACCAGGCCGCGATCGGTCAGCGCCGCTTTCGCGAGGGTTCCTCGGACTCCGGTTCCGTCGCCTGGTCCTCACCATCGAGCTTCAACAGCTGTCGCAGTGCTTCGCGGATGACCTGGCCGGCGGAGTCGTAGGTGCCATTGCGCACCTGCTGGTAGACAGCCTGCGCCATCTCCATGGGAAGGGAGACGCTGAGCGCGGTCGCCCGCCTGTTCTTGGACTCGGCCATGCCGTGAGCATACACCGCTCGGTTCCTCGCGCCCTCCCACGCGGTGGTTCGCCGGCGGACGTTCAGCGTTCGGTGACGCGATACCGCTGTCGTTCTTCCGCCGTGAGCTGGCGCGGCATCAGCGTCTCGACCCAGGGCAGCAGGTCGAGCGGCCAGAACGTGAACGTGCCGTCGAGTGCCAGCACGACGAGTGTCTGGCCGTCGGCGGAAAAGCCGAGACTGCACGGCAGGGCAGGTGCGGGTTGCGGAAACTCGTGCGTGGCACTGCCATCCGCACAACGTTGCACGGTGACGTGGCCGAGCGCAGTGCCGAAGGCGAGCCGTTCACCGGGGGCGTCGAAGGCGATCGCGAGGATCCGGTCGCCATTCGCGTTCGAGGCGCACGTCGTCGCGCCATCCGCCGTCGCGAGCACCGCGACCGCGCCGTTGCGCGTGCCGTAGGCGAAACGCCGGCCGTCGTCGGAAACGGTCCAGACGATCGGGGCACCCAGATGCTCGCGGTGCCACAGCGAGCGGCCCGAGGCTGCGTCCAACGCCTCGACGAACCTGCTGCCGATCGCGACGATCGCCTGCTGGTTGCCAAGGCAGGCGTGGCCGAGGGCCGTGTCCTCGGTCATCGGCAGTTCGCGCCTGTCGTCCTCGTCGAGCACGCTGAGCTTGCCGTCGCCCGAACGCAGAACGACCCGACTGCCGCCGAGCGATCCGATGCCGATGATCTGGTTGTCCTTCCGGAGCGTGCGCGTTTCGCCCTTGGCATTGCGCAGCTGGACCCCGCTCAGTTCCGAGTAGAACAGGCACGCGCCCGGTTGCTCGAGCCAGACGAACGACTCGAGGCTCGTGCGGGCATCAGACATGCCGATCCTTCGCGAGCCGATGCGGGTGATGCCACGACCAGAAATGGTGTCGCACTCGACGGCGCAATCCGGCACGGTCGCCGACCACGGGACCCATGCTCGGGTGCCGTCACTCGAGAAGAAGTTCCACAGACCCTGGTGCTGGCTGCCGTGCATGTGGCGCAGCCGGGCTCCAGTCCCTTCGGTCCAGATCCGCCCGATCTCGCCGGCCCCCTGGTGCACCGACCCGGGATTCGTGATCCCCGACAGCAGCAGCTCGAGAGATCCCTTCTTCTTGGCGTCGGCCAACTGCGCGGTGGCGAAACGAACCAACCCACCGGGACTCCCTGGTGGCAAGTCGAAGAACATCGCTTCGTCGACGCGGTGCAGTCGGATGGCGCTCTCGGCGCGAAGGTCGGCGACGCGAGGTTGTTCGCGCCACCACTCGATCCGCCGATCGCCGCGGAGCAGGGCGACGCCGGCAGGTGAGGCCGTGAGCAAGGCCCGCGCGGATTGCACCACCGGCGGGGCCACGCTGCTGTTGTTGTCGCTCGGATCGACGCAGTGCAGCGTGCGCGTGGCCGAGAGCATCCAGAGCCTGCCCGTGGCGTCGCACCAACGCCAACTCACGACAGGTTCCGTCGACAAGTAGCGCGTGGTCCCATCGGTCGGGTTCACGATCTTCGCGTGGCCGTCCTCGGTCAGTCCGAGCACGCCGGCGCCCGAACCAAGGCGGATGCGTTGCGGGGCGCACAGCGGCTGGCGCCAGATGCGCTTGCCATCCAGACCGTACAGGCTGCAGCCCGACGAGGCCTCCTCTGACAGCACGCCGCTGTCGTCGGCATACACCGGAAGAACCGGGAGGATCCAGCCCTTGACGATGCGCCGCGCTCCACCGTCGTGCAGGGTCGCCCAGGACAGTCCATTGCCATCCCGCCAGACGATGCGGTCGCTGTCTGCGAACACGCGGAACGGGCGGACGAGCATGGGTAACTCCTTCGGGTTGCCGACGTCGATCGAAGGTGTCGTCGAAAGCGGCTGCAGGCGGATGGCCGGCTCGGGCTGGCGCTGTCCGCGCCATGGCCATCGATGGACCATGTCGTCCTCGTCCAGCACCCAGATCTGGCCGGGGTCGCAGTCGACGCCGCAGATCGCCTTGGAGAATCGGGTCTCGGCGATCCTGCGGCCATCGGTCTTCGCGACAACGGACAGTTGCTGCGGCTCGATGATCAGGAGGTGTTCGGGACCGATGCTGCGTATCGCAGGCAGCTCATTGATCGGATCGTCACCGAGATTCGCCAGGTCCATGACGGTCGTGGCTGCCAACTGGCGCAAGGCGCTCGCGAGTCCGGCCGGCAGGGCGGCCAATTGCCCCGCGTCTCCCCACAGCAGATCCCGCGCTTGCACCTGCGTGCTGCTCAGCAGCGGGAATCGCGTGCTCACTGTGCCGTGCTGCAGATCCGCGTGGCACGCCAGACCATCGGGCCCGAGGGCGATCACGCCGTCCGGAGTCGGCGAGAAATGCGTGGCATGCTCGATCGACAGCTCGACCGCCGCGGTCTCGCGCAGCTCGCCCACCATCGCCGCGACGATGCGGTTGGCTTCGAACGAGGGGGCGAGCCGCGCACCGGCGACGGCGAGTGCTACGGCCAGGCCCTGATCGGTGTCCATCAGGTCGCGCCCCTGCAACAACAACCTGCCGCCCTCGGATCGATCGAACTCCGCTTCGAGTTCCCGCTTGCTGTTGCCGAGTTCACTCGCGAGCTGCTTGCTGCGCTCGCTCTCCCTCTGCGCATCGGCGGCCATCGTCTTCGCCACGACTGCTTCGTCCTCGGCGCGCCGGAACTGCACGATGCTGAAGGCGAGTCCTACCACAAGGCTGAGCAACAACGCCGCGGCGAGCCCCACCGGCAGGCGGTTGCGCCGCACGAACGTCGACCACCGATACAGCACGCTCGGTGCGTGCGCCTCGACCGGGCGGCCCTCGAGGTATCGCCGCAGATCCTGCGCGAGCTCCGAAGCGCTCTGGTAGCGCCGCGACGGGTCCTTCTCCATCGCGTGCAGGATCACCCAGTCGAGGTCGCCGCGCAGCATGCGACCCCACGCGTGCCTGTCGGTGCGCCGCTGCGTCGCCACGGCCTCGTTGCCGCCCAGCGTCGTGAAGCGCGTGCTCGGGCGGCGCGGTTCCTGTTCGCGGATGCGGCGCTGGATCTCGTGGAAGCCGCCGGCGCGCAGCTCCTTGCTGTCGAACGGCAGGGCGCCGACGAGCAGTTCGTAGAGCAGCACGCCGAGCGAGTAGATGTCGCTGCGCGCATCGACGCCGAGTGCTGTCATCTCGGCCTGCTCGGGGCTCATGTACTCGGGCGTGCCGAGGATCTGGCCCAGCTCGGTGAACATCGTGCGTTCGGTCAGCCGCTGGTTCGTCGCCTTGGCGACGCCGAAGTCGATGATCTTGCTGAACGAGCCACCCTCGCGTTCGTACGCGAGCACGTTGTTGGGCTTGATGTCGCGATGGATGACACCCTTGTGGTGCGCGTGCTGCACGCCCTCCGCGACCTGCAGGAACAGGGCCAGGCGGGCCTTCAGGTCGAGCCGCTGCTTGTTGCAGAACTCGGTGATCGGTACGCCCGGCACGTACTCCATCGCCAGGAAGGGTTGCCCGGTGTCGGTCAGGCCCGCATCGAAGACGCGCGCGATCGACGGGTGGTCCATGATCGCGAGCGCCTGCCGTTCCATCTCGAAACGCAAAAGCACGTCCTTGCTGTCGAGGCCGAGCTTCAGCACCTTCACGGCGGCGGTGCGTCGGATCGCGCCCCGCTGTTCGGCGAGGTAGACCGTGCCCATGCCGCCTTCGCCGAGCTTGTCGAGGATGCGGTAGGTGCCGATCTGGGTCGGTTGGGATGGCCGCGGTCCCGAAGCCTCCGTCATGGTCCGGTCATGCTATGCGTCGCCGACCACCTGCGCGAGGTTGCGGCTGTCGTTGGGAGCGGGTGCCGCGATCGCATTGCCGCCCGCGCGCGCCGATCGCTACGCTCGGCGGACCCCTACCTGGAGTCCAGCATGCGCATCCTTCCGCTCGCCCTGTTCGCCGCGATCCTCGTCGTTCCCGCCGCCATCGCCCAGGAGCGCAGCGCCGCGAAGAAGCCACCCACGTTCCCCGAAGCCGTCGAACAGGCGAAGAAGGCCGTCGAGGTCGACAAGATCGGCGCCGCGATTGCGGCCCTGCAGGCCGCCATCCGTGATCTGCAGAAGAAGCAGCGCGTGGCGATCCTCGCCTGCATGCCCAAGCCCGAAGGCTGGGAGATCCAGGACGACCAGGCCGACGAGAGCGCGGAAGGCTTCGGCGCGGGTATGGCCGCCATGGGTCTCACGCTGACGCGGCACTACCGCAAGGGCGATCACAGCATCGCTGTCGAGGTGACCGCGAACTCACCGCTCATGCAGATGATGGCGATGATGTTCAACAACCCGGCGATCATCCAGGCCGACGGCGGCGAGGTCGTCAAGTACGGCGTGCACAAGGCGATCCTCAAGAAGAGCGGCGACAACGGCCAGGAACTGCAGATCCTCATGCACGACGCGCACCTCATCAAGGTCAACGCCCAGGGCGTCGGCGCCGACGACCTGCTGAAGATCTTCGATCAGGCCTTCGTCGACCGCCTCGAGAAGCCGCTCGGCAAGTGACGAGGCGGCGGTCTCAGAGTGGTTCGCGGATCGCGAGCCACTCCGGTGGGATCGACGCGGAGCCAGCGGACAACACGACGAGGCCGCCGACGATGGCACACGTGGTGTCGATGTCGCCGCCGACCGAACAGGTGGTCCACAGCGCCTCCGCGTAGTCGTCGAGGTGACGGGCCGTGGCCCAGAGGCAGAACGGCACGGTGTCGCTCGCGACGACGCGCGAACCGTTGCCGACCGCGGTTGCCACGGTGACGGGGTCGGCGTCGAGCGGGAAGTGCGCGACGCGACGGATGGCGTCGTGCGTGTAGCCTGGCGGTGTTCGCAGAAGCACCTCGCTGATCAGCATGCGACCC
>JAYUCN010000033.1:0-6582 GCA_043740335.1 Planctomycetota bacterium | reverse complement strand
GCCTGTTGCCAGGTGTCGAAGGCGTCGTGGCCGACGCCAACGTTCTGCCGATGCTGCCCGAATTGCGTCCGTACGCTGGTCGGTTGCTCTGGTATGCGTCGCCGCTGCCGCCACCCGATGCCGATGGCGTGCGGCGGCTCCTGGCGCGTGGCGACAGCCTCGCGGTCGCCGCCGTCACGGGCTGTCTGCTACGGAATCTGCGGGCCTGAACCAAGTCTTGCGGCGACGTGCGCCGGTCGTCGGGGAACTTCCTGGCAGCCAGCAGCGGTGTCACCTTCATCGCTTTGTCGATCGCAGCCGCAAGCTGTTGAGTACCACGCTGACGCTGCTGAACGCCATCGCACCACTGGCGAGGATCGGTGAGAGCAGCCAGCCCGTGACCGGGTAGAGCACGCCCGCCGCGATCGGGATGCCGACGACGTTGTAGAGGAACGCCCAGAACAGATTCTGCTTGATCGTGCGCATCGTCGCGCGCGAGAGCGAAATCGCCTCGGGCACGGTCCGCAGGTCGCCACGAAGCAGCGTGATGTCCGAGGACTCGATGGCCACATCGGTGCCGGTGCCGATGGCAAAACCGACGTCGGCCCGGGCGAGGGCGGGAGCGTCGTTGATCCCGTCCCCCACCATGCCAACGACCTGGCCTTCAGCTTGGAGCGCCTTGACCTTCTCCGCCTTGTCCTTGGGCAGAACCTCTGCGAAGACCTCATCGACGCCGACCTGCGTAGCCACCGCGTCGGCGGTCTTCCGGTTGTCGCCGGTCATCATCACGACCCGCAGCCCCATGGCGTGCATGTGCTCGATGGCGGTTTTCGACTCGGCCCTGACCTGGTCGGCGACCGCAACCAGACCCGCCTCGCGTCCGTCGACCGCCACGAACATCGGTGTGCGACCGAGCGCCGCGAGTTCGGCTGCCTTGCCTGCCAGCGACACGGCGATGCCGCGCTGCACGAGCAAGGCCGCCTTGCCGATGAGCACCGCCTTCCCGTCGATGGTCGCTTCCACGCCGTGACCGACGACGGCGCGGAACGCTACCGGCTCCGTGAGCAACAGGCCGCGATCCAAAGCACTCCGCACGATCGCCGCAGCCAGCGGGTGCTCGCTGTTCTTCTCCGCCGATGCCGCCAAGCGCAGTAATTCTGGTTCGCCCACGCCACTTCCAACCGCAGGCACGACGTCCGTGAGGGTTGGCTTGCCCTCGGTGATGGTGCCCGTCTTGTCCAGTACCAGCACCGAGAGCTTGTGGGCCGTCTCCAGGGCCTCGCCACCCTTGATGAGGATGCCGCGCTCGGCACCGCGGCCCGTGCCGACCATGATCGCCGTCGGCGTGGCGAGTCCAAGCGCGCAGGGGCAAGCGATGATGAGCACCGAGACCGCCGTCACGAGCGACATGCTGAGCCTTGCATCCGCCGGCGAGACGAACCACCAGACCACGAAGGTGACGACCGCGATGGCGATGACGATCGGTACGAACACACCGCTGATGCGGTCGGCCAACCGCGCGATCGGCGCCTTGCTCCCCTGGGCTTCCTGCACCAACCGCACGATCTGCTGGAGGGCCGTGTCCTGGCCGACCTTGGTCGCCAGAAACCGCAGCGCCCCGGTCGTGTTCATGGTCGCGCCGAAGACATTGTCGCCCGCCTTCTTTTCCACGGGCGCGCTCTCGCCCGTCAGCATCGACTCATCCACGGCAGAAGCACCGGTCTCGACGCGGCCGTCCACGGGGATCTTCTCACCGGGGCGGACCACGACCGTGTCGCCGGCAACCACACTTTCGATCAGCACATCCTGCTCCTTGCCGCCGCGCACGACCCGCGCCGTCTTCGCCTGCATGCCGATGAGTTTCTTGATCGCGGCGCTGGTACGGCCCGTCGCTCTCGCTTCGAAGTACTTGCCCAGGAGAATGAGAACGATGATGACTGCTGCCGCCTCGTAGTAGACGGGCACCATCGTCATGCCGGCCATCGTGCCCGTAGCGTGCGCGGCGTCCGCCGCAGCTCCGCCGACGCCCGCGAAGAAGTCGGGCCAGATCGTGGCGGCGACCGAGTAGAGGTACGCTGCACCGGTGCCCATCGCGACCAGCGTGTCCATGTTCGCGCTGAAGTGCAGGAGACCCTTCCACGCCGAACGGAAGAACTGCCACCCGCACCAGAAGAGCACGGGCGTGGTGAGCGCGAGCTGGAGCCAGTTGATCCAAGGCACATCGAAGGCCGCGATCTTGCCGTGCGACATGGCGATCACGAACACGGGCAGCGACAGCAAAGCGCCGACGATCATCTTGGTCAGGAGCCGCCTGGTCTCGGCTTCGCCGACGTTCATGTGCCCCGCGTGGTCGTGGCCCGCGTCCGCATGGGGTAGATCGGCCGCCCCGGGCGTGGACACCGGTGCTGGCACGATCGCCTTGTAGCCGAGGTCCAGGACCACCTGGGCCAGCTTTGCCGGTGCCGTCGCCGCCGGATCGTACTTCACCGTCGCCACCTTGGTGGCGAAGTTGACGCTCGCCAACTCGACCCCAGGCTGTTTGTTCAGCCGCTTCTCGATGCTCGCCGCGCACGACGCACACGTCATGCCTTCGATGGGCAGGTCGCACCGCACAACGGTCTTGACCGGAACGGCATCGAGCGTGTGCTCCGCGCCCGCCGTGTGACCCGCGTTCGACTTGGGCGTCGCTGCGGAACGGTCCTCGTGATGGTGCTCGTGGATCATTGCTGTCCGATCCGGTCCTTCGTCCGCTCAGAGCCGCGCCGCAACGGGCAAACAGTGGTCATGTAGCACGGACCTATGGGCCTGCCATGCAATTGGCGTGAGACCGGGGGCGCCGTCATCGTCAGGCTCTCCATGTCCAGTTGCGGATCTCGGGGAGATCCTCGCCGAACTCGGTGATGTATTGCCTGTGCTCTCTCAACTTGGCGGTCATGCACCGCTTCAAGATGGCACCCTCTTCGCTCCGCGGCAGGCGGTCGATGGTATCCATGACCAGGTGGAATCGGTCCATCTCGTTCCGCACCGTCATGTCGAAAGGCGTGGTGATCGTGCCCTCCTCCTTGTAGCCGCGGACGTGAATGTTGCCGTGGTTGCTGCGACGGTATGTGAGTCGGTGAACCAGCCATGGGTAGGCATGGAAGGCGAAGATCACCGGCTTGTCCGCGGTGAACATCCTGTCGAAATCGGCGTCGGAGAGTCCGTGCGGGTGTTCGCGCTGGGGCTGCAGCTTCATCAGGTCCACGACGTTGACCACCCGGATTCGCAGCTCGGGCAGATGCTCACGCAGGATGGCGACTGCCGCTAGCGTCTCCAGCGTGGGCACGTCGCCGCAGCAGGCCATGACCACGTCTGGCACAGCACCCTGGTCGTTGCTGGCCCACTGCCAGATGCCAGCACCCGCGGCGCAGTGCTCGACGGCGGCGTCCATCGACAGCCACTGCGGTGCTGGGTGTTTGCCGGCGACCACGACGTTCACGTAATGGCGGCTGCGAAGGCAATGGTCCATGACCGATAGCAGGCAGTTGCCATCCGGTGGCAGGTAGACGCGGACCACCTCGGCCTTCTTGTTGACGACGTGGTCGATGAACCCGGGATCCTGATGCGTGAAGCCGTTGTGATCCTGGCGCCAGACATGAGAAGTCAGCAGGTAGTTCAGCGAGGCAATCTTGGGTCGCCACGGCAGCTGCGCGGACACCTTCAGCCACTTGGCGTGCTGATTGAACATCGAACCGACGATGTGCACGAACGCCTCATAGCAGTTGAAGACGCCGTGACGGCCAGTGAGCAGGTAGCCCTCGAGCCAGCCCTCACATTGGTGCTCGCTGAGCATCTCCACCACGCGGCCAGTGCGGGCCAGGAACTCGTCGTTCGGCAAGGTCGCCGCGTCCCACTGGCGCTGGGTGATCTCGAACAGCGCTTCCAGACCATTGGAGAGCGTCTCGTCAGGGCCGAAGACGCGAAAGTTGCGTTGTGGTTCGTTCTGCCTGGCCACGTCGCGCAGGAAGCGCCCAAGCACGTGGGTGTCGCCGATGCCGCGGACTCCGGGCGCGGGGACGTCGATCGCGTAGGTGCGGAAATCTGGCAGCTGCAGGTCGCGGAGCAGCATGCCGCCGTTGGCGTGGGGATTCGCGCCCATGCGTCGCTCGCCCTTGGGCGCCAGCTCGGCCAGCTCTGGCAGCAGGCGGCCCTGCCGATCGAAGAGCTCGTCGGGCCGGTAGCTGCGCAGCCAGGTCTCCAACAGTGCCAGGTGTCCGGGATGGCTTGCCGGGTCCGAGATCGGGACTTGGTGCGCACGGAAGGTGCCTTCGATCTGGCGCCCATCGACGACCCTTGGTCCGGTCCAACCTTTGGGTGAGTCGAGCACGATCATCGGCCAGCGCGGACGTTGCCGGTCGCGGTTGGCACGCGCCTCGTGCTGGATCCGCTGGATCTGCTCCACCGCTGCGTCGAGTGCGGTGGCCATGGCCTCATGCATCCGGTCGGGCTCGTGCCCCGCCACGAAGCAGGGCGTCCAGCCGTAGCCGGCGAACAGCTGTTCGAGCTCTTCGCGCGTGATGCGGGCAAGGATCGTCGGGTTGGCGATCTTGTAGCCGTTGAGATGCAGGATCGGCAGCACCGCACCGTCGGTAGCCGGGTCCAGGAACTTGTTGGAATGCCAGGCGGTGGCAAGCGGCCCGGTCTCCGCCTCGCCATCGCCGACGACACAGGCGACGATCAGCTCCGGGTTGTCGAAGGCCGCACCGAACGCATGGCTGAGCGAATAGCCCAGTTCGCCGCCCTCGTGGATCGAGCCCGGGCACTCGGGCGAGGCGTGGCTCGGAATGCCGCCGGGAAACGAGAACTGCTGGAAGAGCTGCTGCAGGCCCGCCTCGTCCTGGCTGATCTCGGGATAGATCTCGCTGTAGCTACCTTCGAGGTAGGTGTTGCCGACCACGGCCTGGCCGCCGTGCCCAGGACCCGAGACGTAGATCATGTCCAGGCCGTACTTGTTGATGACCCTGTTCAAGTGCACGTAGATGAAGTTCTGCCCCGGCGTGGTGCCCCAGTGGCCCAGCAGCATGCGCTTCACATCGCCGAGCACCAGCGGTCGCTTCAGCAGCGGATTGGCACAGAGGTAGATCTGACCCACCGACAGGTAGTTGGCGGCGCGCCAGTAGGCATCGATGTTGTAGAGGAGCTCGGGCGTGAGGGTCCTGCTGCTCATGATGGTGTCTCGCCCTTGGGGCCAATGCCGAGCACGCGACCAACCGCCTTGGCGATCATGCATTCCTCGTCGGTGCGGATGACGCGAACCGTGACGCGGCTCTTGGCCGAGGAGATCACCCCTTCGTTGGCAGAGTTGCGGCGCTCATCGAGATCGATGCCGAGCAATCCGAGCCCAAGGCAGGTTCGGCTGCGCACCACCGGCGCGTGCTCACCGATGCCGCCAGCGAACACCAGCGTGTCCAACCCACCCAACGCCGCCGCGAAGGCGCCGATGCACTTCTTTGCCTGGTAGCAGAACAAGGCAACAGCTTCGCTCGCGCTAGCCTCCGTTGCTTCCTGCGCGAGCAGGACGCGCATGTCCGAACTGAGCCCGGATACGCCGAGCAGACCGGACTCGTGGTTGACCATGTGCTCGAACTGGGACGGCGTCATGCGCTCGGTGCGCGCCAGGTAGCTCACGAGGCCCGGGTCCAGGTCGCCCGAGCGCGTGCCCATCGGCAGTCCCGACGCGGGCGTGAAGCCCATGCTGGTGTCGATGCTGTTGCCCGCGTGCACGGCCGCCATGCTGGCACCGCTGCCGAGGTGGGCGAGGATCACGCGGCCGGTCGTTGCCGCCGGGTCGCCGAGGTGCTGCAGCGCCTCCATCAGGTAGGCGAAGGACAGACCGTGAAAGCCGTAGCGTTCCACGCCCAGTGCCTGGTAGCGGCGTGGGATGGGCAGCACGCGGGCGACGCGCGGCATGCGCCGATGAAACGCAGTGTCGAAGCAGGCTACCTGGGGCAGTCTGGGATGGCGCCGGGCGAAGGCCTCGAGCAGGCTGATTGCGCGAGGCAGGTGTTCTGGATCGCTGTGCGCGATGCGCTGCAGCTCCTCGAGCAGCGCCTGAGTCACGGGCTCCGGCTCGCTGTGCTTCATGCCGTGGACCAGGCGATGGCCCACAGCCCGGACCGATGCAAAGGCTGGCTGGGCCTCGAGCCAGTCGACCAGAATGCTCGGTGCGGATGCCTGATCGAGAGCGCCCGGGCGCTGACCCCCCGGCGGATCGTGCTCGGGGTCGGTGAACGTCAGCCTCGCATCGGCACCGCTCCACTCGATCTTGCCATGGAGCCTGCGATCCAGCGCCTCGCGGACGCGGAACAGCGCGAACTTGATGCTCGAGGAACCGCCATTGATCGTCAGGATGGTGGGGTCAACCGGCGTCATGGATTGCCTCCGTCCTCGTGCAGCCCGAGCACGCCAGTCCACCCGTCGGGTCGATTCTCCTGGCTTCTACCCGCCAACGATCCAGCCTACTCTGGGGCCGAACTTGCCGTCGCGTTCGGCGCGGAGAGCGGTTGTCTCTTGCACGGGCATTCCGCAGATTGGATCTTTGGTCACGGAGGTCGGGCTCTTGAT
>JAYUCN010000032.1:0-6587 GCA_043740335.1 Planctomycetota bacterium | reverse complement strand
CGCGCAAACTGCTGGTCGACCGCTGGCTCGGCGTCAGCACGCACAACCCGGCGCAGATCAAGGCTGCGGCGGCAGCCGGCGCCGACTACTTGGGGTTCGGACCGTGCTACGAGTCGGCCACCAAAGTGCACGAAGCCGCCAGGTCAGCCGCGGACATCGAGGCTGCAGTTGCCGAGGCGGAACGACTCGGCCTCCCGCTGTTCGCGATCGGTGGGATCACGGTGGACAACCTGCCGGCGTTGCGCGCGCTCGGCATCGATCGCATCGCCGTCTGCAGTGCGATCCTGCGCAGCGACCGGCCGCGGGAGGCGACAGCGGCTCTGCGTCGCTGGCTGTGACACACGCCGCACGGCTCGCCGCCCCTACCGGATCAGCATCGCGTCGCCGAACGAGAAGAAGCGGTAGCCGCGCAGAACGGCATCGCGGTACACGTTCAGGATCTCCTCGCGCCCGGCGAAGGCGGCGACGAGCATGAGCAGCGTCGACTGCGGCAGGTGGAAGTTCGTGAGCAGCGCATCGACGACGCGCAACGGGCGACCGGGATAGAGGAAGAGATCGGACCAACCGTTGCCTGCTGCCACCGTGCGATCTTGCCGAGCACAGGTCTCCAGCGTGCGACAACTGGTGGTACCGACGGCGACCACTCGCCCCCCGCGTGCGCGGGTCGACGCGACCGCGGCGGCCGTAGCCGGCGGCAACTCGTAGGCCTCGGCGTGCATGCGGTGTTCTTCGACGCGGTTGCTGCGCAGCGGGGCGAACGTCCCTTCGCCAACGTGCAGAGTCACATAGGCGATCTCGACACCCGCGGCGGCAATCTGGCCGAGCAGGTCGTGCGTGAAGTGCAGGCCGGCGGTCGGCGCCGCCACGGCCCCGGGCACGCGCGCGAACACGGTCTGGTAGCGCTGACGATCCGCGGCGATGTCTTCGCGGCCATCGCGCACGATGTAGGGAGGCAACGGCGCACGACCACAACGCTCGAGGGCGTGTTCGACATCCCCCTCGAGGTCGGCGACCTCGAGGGACCATCGTCCACCACCGAGGGACTCGCAGAGGATCAACCGCAAGGCCCCTGCTTCCATCACCAGCGTGTCACCGGCGCGCAGCTTCTTGCTGGGCTTCACGAACGCCTCGCCGCGACGACCAGCCAGGCGCAGCAGGAGGCACTCGACGGCGCCGCCCGTGGCGCGCTGCCCACGCAATCGCCAGGGCCGCACGCTCGTGTCGTTGAGCACGAGCAGGTCGCCTGGACGCAGGAATCCTGGCAGGTCAGCGACGACGCAGTGCTCGTTCGTACGCGCGCGACGGTCGTGCACGAGCAGGCGGGCCCGATCGCGCGGCTCGATCGGATGGTTGGCCACGAGGTGCGGTGGCAACGAGAAGTCGAAGTCGGAGACCAGCACGGCGTCGCCTGGTCATACCCGCAGCCACCGCGGACCTCCATCGGGCACGCACGGCCCGACGCCCATTTGACGGCCATTGCCCCGGCAACCCGGCCGGGTGACCATGACCTGCCATGCTACGCGCCATCCAGAAGAGCTTCGGCTCGTCCCTCGCCGGCCTCTGGCTGGCCGCGTGCGGCGGCGGCGGCGCCAGCAGCTCGCCGATCAGCAGCGCCAACGTGCCGCCCGAACTGCTCGCGTGCCGGGCCCGCGTCGACAGC
The DNA here is from genome assembly GCA_043740335.1 of Planctomycetota bacterium. GTDB lineage: Bacteria > Planctomycetota > UBA1135 > UBA1135 > UBA2386 > DASVAL01. Next base: position 4,927 of record JAYUCN010000032.1, on the reverse strand, counting down.
CCGTTCAGCTTTGCGGAGATTGCACTGCGCAGCAGCCGCAACCTCGGCACCGACCGCATCGCCGACCGCAGCGGCACGGAACGGCACGCGCGGCTGCACCCGGACAGCAACACGATCGTGTTCTCCCGCGAACGCAGCAACAACGACCCTGACAGCCGCGAACTGTTCACCGCCGTGATCGACGCAACGCGCGCCGAGTTGCGCCTGACGCAGAACACGGTGCTCGACGGCGAACCGTGCTGGTCCCCGGACGGTTCGCGCATCCTGTTCACGACGGCGCGCATGGGCCAACAGAGTCTGTGGCTCATCGACGCCGACGGCGGCAATCCACAACCGTTCGTGGGTTCTCCGACAAGTGGCAGCGACGGCGAGGCCGACTGGTGCCGTGCTGCGGACCGCGTCGTCTGGAGCCGCCGCGACAGCATGGGGCACCACACGCTCTGGCTTGCGAACGGCAACGCGACAGGCTTCGTGCCCTTGACCGACGGCGGTGCTCTGATCGGTAGCGACACGGGTGATCGGGCGCCAGCGTTCACGACCGATGGCAGCCGGGTGGCCTTCGTGCGCCGCTCGAGTGCGGCGAGCGCAAGCCTCTGCGTCGTCGAGGTGGCGACCGGCGCCGTGACGGTCCGACTGCAACCGAACGGGGATGTCGACATCCCGCGTTGGTCGCCCGCGATGGACCGGCTCTACTTCGGCCTCGCGGAGCCGGCCGTCGGCAGAGCAACCCTTCGCCTCGCCGTCGTCCCGCTCGGTCCAGGTGAGCCGACTCTCGTGTGGCCGGACGAACGCTGGCGCCTCGAAGGACTCGACCTCCTGCCCGCACTCGGCAGTGCGCCCGCCGCGGCGGCACCACAGACGCTCGATGTCGAGCAGGCGGAGATCGAGATCGCCGCTGGCTCGAGTGCGTTCGGCTCGCGCCAGCAACTTGCCACCGAGGACGGCCAGGAGTTCCTCGTGACGACCACGACGAGCAGCACCCGGGAGGTCGCCGGCATCAACTGTCGGTTCGATCTGCCGGTAGAAGCACCGGAGGACATGCTCGAACTGCGCATACGCGCGATCGCCCGCTCGAGTCGCATCGGCGGCGACACGCGGCTGCGCATGTCGATCTACAACCCGGTCGACCAACGCTTCGACACGGTCGTCGAGATCGCACCGACCTCGACGAATGCGGCGACGATGTCGTTCTCGACGTCCAGCCTGCGGCACGTGACCAAGGAGCAGCAGCTGCGCGTCACGGTGATCGCGGATGTGGCGCCGGGAAACCGCTGCGAGCTGCACGTGGACCTCGTCGAGGTCGTACTCGTCGCGCGCGCAGCGAACTGAAACCGGTCCCCCTGAAGGTGATGCCCCAACGCGGGCCCTGCCCGCAACCCAACGTGAGAACCGGTGCCGAAAGCGTGAACGGTGTTCACGATTCTCGGCACGAGATGCTCAGCGCCACCAGCGTGGCAGGTCGAGCAGACTGCCGATGCCGCCACCGATCAAGGCACCGCGACCGCTGTGGCCGTGCCGGTTGCCGATCGCCGCCCCGATGCTGGCACCGATCAAGGTGTTCACCGGGAAGTAGCCGGACCGCCCGTGGTCACCATGGTAGTAGCGGTCGTCGTAGTAGCCCGAGTAGTACCCCCCGTAGCGCGGTGCGTACCCGGCCTGCCAATCGTCCCCGACGTAGTAGCCCGCCGACCGTGACGGGTCCTGTTGCTGGGGCTCGACGTAGACCGGCGTCTCGACGATGTGCACGACGCTGCGGTAGACGGCACCGGAAGACGCAGTTTCGCCCGCGCGCTGCACAGGCTCGGCGATCGGCTCGGATGCGGATCGATCGGCCGCGGCGCGACTCCCCGTGTCACGCGACAGATCCACCTTCGGCTGTTCGATCGCGAGCGGTGGCACCAGGGGCACCCGCTCGAAAGGACGGCCCGCGCTGCAGGCCGCCGCCGACAAGAAGACCAACGTGAGAAGTCTGCGGTTCATTCGAGGCCCTCTTCAGCGGTTCCAGCTGATGCGCAGCACCCAGTCCTGCGCCTCGGCTTGTTTGGAGATGGCGACGTGCGTGATGGTGTTTCCCGGCGACAGCAGCTTGACCTGCTGGTTCGTGTCGTCGCCTATCGGCTCTTTCTTGCTGTTCAGGAAGCTGACCTGCACGAGAATCTGGATCGGCTCGTCGTCGATGTTCCGAATCGGGACGGCAACCTTGAGCTGGTTCGTGCCGGCCACCCGCTCGACGAACGGCGAGCCCACGCGCACGACGTCGTGGAGCTTGCTGTCGGCGACGACTACGTTGCTGGTCATCTCCGCGTCGTCTTCGATCCTGAGCGCCGCGTAGGGTGGCGCCGAGGAACAGCTGCTGATGGCCAGGAGGCCGGTGCAGAGGAGGATCGTCAAGAGGCTCTGGTTCATGGGACTCACTTCTTCGTGGGGCGGACTTCGGTGAGATTCGGCTCGACCTGGGCGGTATCGACACCTTCGAGCCGGAACGTGCAGCGGGTGTCATTGCCGTCGACGAGCACGGCGCGGCCCAACGACTGCCAGTCCGGCGAGGCGAGGGAACCGTTGTTGCCGACCGCGAACGCCGCGTAGGTCGCCGCGACCCGGCGCGCCACCTGCGCTTCGACGAGCCACTCGCCGCCGGGGCCCTGCCACTTTCGCAGAACCACCGGTGGCTTGAGCGCGAAGAACACCTTCTCGGCGACGACCGCCTTGGCCTTGTCGACGAGCGCGTTGACGTAGGCGTCGATCTGCTCGACCGACTGCGAGGCACCCGGGTCGGCAGGAACGGTGAACGTCTCCTCGAGCAGCTCGGTGTTCTCGACGAGGTCCTCGACCTTGATCGAGACCTGCACGGCGCCGCCGCTCAGGAACTCGGGGCGAGGCCCCGCGGTCGGTCGCGCCTTGTTCGGTTTCTCGACCATGGACTGCACGACGAGCGGCTGCCAAGCAACGACGACGCGGTGCGACGCCACGACCTGGTGCCCGGCCTTCTCCCGTTCGCGCGGCGAGCTGCCTGCGCCCACTGCGACGCCCGCGCCCTTCGCGACGATCTTCACGAGGCGGCTCTTGCGCAGGTACTCGGCGATCCTGGGGCCCGCGAAGTCGCCGGACTGACGCGCAAACGCGCCACTGCCGGAGCCTTCTTCGAAGCGCTCGAGCTGCCACTTGCGCAGATCGTTGTCCTGCAGGTCGATCACGATCGTCGTGTCGATCCCGTCATTGGCGGCGACGAGCGCTTTCACGGTGATCTCCCACTGGCCGTCCTGCCCCTTCTCCTTGCGCAGGACCTCGTAGCGCAGCACGAAGCCCGCGATCTGCTGCTGCACCCATTCGCGTTCGCCGTCCGCCTCGCCGTTGAACCACCCATCCTTGTCGCCATCCTTGTGGTCGGACACGACCGACAGCCGGCTGCGCACAGCCGGGCCGCGCGCCACGCTGATGCCCTTCACCTTGGCGACGGCGTCCTCGATCGCATTGGCGAGCGCAGACCGATAGTTCGTCGCGCGACCGAACCCTTCACTCCAAGCACTCCCTGGCGGCGTCTCCGCGGTGGCAGCAGCGGGCGGCTGGCTGGGCTGGGCTGGGATCGGCTCCTGTGGGAGCACGGCGAAGGCCAGGCAAGGGGCGAGAACGACCGTCAGCAGGTGGATGTTCATGGAGCGTTCCAGGAAAAAGGGGGACAGAGCGTCAAGCACATGGACGCGGTTGCAGCGTGAGTCCTCGACGCCGATGTCATCGGGGTGCCTCGCTCGGGCCCGGGCCCTTCGGCAGCGACCGGAAGAGATACCACGCCTCACCCTTCGCCGGCACCGACACGGTGACCTGCTGACGCATCGACACGAGCCCGCGACCGTTCGCGTCCAGGAAGTCGACGAAGAGCGAGTGTTCCCCCGGGGGCACCTGCGCCGTGAGCACGTGCACGGACGAAGGCACGGTCGGCCAGTGGCGCGTATCGGCTGCCGTGGAGGTCAGGAGCCCGAGGGCCAACAAGGCCCCGCCAGCGATGGCCTGCGTCCGCGCGCTGTCGCCGCGGTCATGCGAGGCGGTGCCCAGCAGCACGGCCCCTGCCGTGATGCTGACCGTCTTGAACACGGCCTTGCCCTCGCGAATCCCCTCCATCGCAGTCCCGCCCAACGTGCGGGCCTGGTAGTCGACATCGAGCATGAACGCCGCCTTGCCCAGCGGCTGGCCATCGAGCGACGCACTCGCCGCAAGGGCTGGATGCAGGCGTGGCCGGAACCGCGCCAATTCGTCCTGCCCGCCATCGGCAAACTTCTCGGGTCCCATGCCACACTCGAACAACAGCACTAGGTTGCCGCGCTGCGGGTCCGCCAACACGAGGTTGTTCGCATCGCCGCGCGCGCCGTGCTGGAGGGCGAACGCATTCGCCGTCGTCGCTTCCTTGAACAAGTCGGCAGGGTCGCCAGAGCCACTGAGGGTGCTCATGCGCCCGGCCATCCAGAACAGCAGCGCGTTGTCCGCCTGGAATTTCTCATCGCCGACTTCGGCGTCGGCGAGGATGCCGCGCATGCAGGCCGCGCGCGCATTGTCGGGCTCGCCCTTCACGAGGTAGCAGAAGGCCGCGTAGAAGCGGTTCATCGCCTTCTCGTAGGGATCACCCTTGTAGGTCTTGCTGCTCTCGCTGCCGAGGATCGCGGCCGCGGCCTCCCCGCCGCTCGTCGACCAGCTGCCCATGATCCGACCGGCCGCCTCGAAGTTGCGCCGCGCCTCCTCGGTGTGCCCCATGAGCAGGTCACACTGGGCCTGCACGTTGAGAACGATGCCGAGGTTCTCTTCGGCACCTTCGGTTGCCTCACGCGCAGCAAACGCGTGCACGGCCGCGAGGTCCCCGGCCACGAACCGGTCGAGGGGAACCGCCGGCTGACGGATCGCACACGCCGTCGCCAAGCAGGCGCCGAACGAAACCCAG